>JAJRUN010000115.1 GCA_024277755.1 Gammaproteobacteria bacterium
GGTCCTCAAAATATTCCCGCCTGCCATCCGTGGCCGGGATGAGTTCACTGTCCTGGGCATTGCGGCTCAGCAACTGGTTGAGCGTGTAGGAGCGGTCGGTCAGGTATTGTTCTGAGAAGTTATCAGCAGCCCATTCACCGGGGGTGTAAAGACCGGCATTGCCGGTGATGGCAAAGGGGTTGAGCTTGACCAATGCGTAACGGTAGGCATAGCCATCCACCGTATTGTCCAGGGCGGCATTAGCCAGGCTGCTGACGGGCACTATGGTGGTAAAACCGGCCACTATCGGAAATAGCGTACTGGCCTCAATCGCGTTGATCTGTGTATACAGGGAATCACGGCTGCTGGCTGTCGCGCTGCCGCTGACGCCAAAGAGTTCACCGAGGTTGTTGAGCATGTTCTCCAGGCTCTGCTCGGGTTGGTTGGCAGCGGTTTCGAGCAGCGGGGTGATCTGCCCTATTGCGAGATTGGGGTCGAGCGTGGCCAGCAGGCTGTAGACGGCGAGGGAGTCAACCATTGGCGCGATATCATGTGAATCAATCGGCCCTTGATTATCACTCTCGGAAAAAATAGTGCCGGAATTTCCCGGCACGTACCCAATCAAATGCACAATGTCACTGTCGACGTTCGTATTAACACCACTGGTGTTCCAACCAGCACCAATGGGGCCCGTGAGTGGCATTGGGGCGTTACTCAATAAATTGAAAAAACCTGTGCTAGTCAGGCCAACACCGAGTTGATCAAAACCAGGGGAATTGTAGGTATACACGTCATTAAACAAACCGGGGGCCATCCGCCCCAGCATCATCGCCAGTTGTCCACCCAGGGAATGACCCGCAACAGACACCGATGTTGTTTGTCCGAACAGCTCACCGGAAGCGATGCCATTGGAAGTGCTGATCGTGCCATCGGTATTGTAGGTGTACTGAAGCACCGTAATACCGGCTGGCCCATACAGGCGCTGCACCCAGTTGAACATCGCCAGCCCCTGGCCTATCGCAATACCATCTCCACCGATGTCGCCAAAATTTGTGCCAAACCAGTCGACATTGCCAGGAGTGGTAAAAAGGGCTTCACTCCCACGAATGGCTAAGTAGTTAACGCCGTCTTTGGAAAAGACCGTGCCGGAGAAACCGGAGGGGTCGCTGTATTGATCGATGACTGTGTAGGTATTCGCGAAAATTTCGGCTTGTGTTGCAGACATGCCTGCAACTTTAAGTTTATCTGTGTAAGAAACACCAGAAATTCCAGGCGTGAGTTCCAGCGCGTATGCCGCCATAGATAGCTGGGATTGTTCGAATAGTTCCGTAATATTAGTCATGATTGCTCCTTGCTTTAGAATTATTTATAGGATTTAAAAGCCTGCTATAAAAACTTCGACTAAAATTTGAATCGTTTAAAAAATTGCAAGAATTGGCAGTGTTGTGAAGACTGATATTTCGCCGTACCCACCCCCCTCAGTATCGAAAGGTGACAGTCTCCGCCAATACCTTTTGGCTGTCTCTTTCTTTTACAGGAGAAACATCTTTATCAATAAAAAAAACGGATGAATAGCTCTCTATCTGACTTCCAGATTCATCAAATATTTTCACCCATAATTTGTGGTCAAGGTTTCCATAGTTGTTAAAAAACCTTGGCTCACCTTCCTCATCCCAATATTCTGCTGGCAACTCCACCGTCTGATACACCTTCACTCCGGCCTCAGTGGCACAGAGGTGATCCAAATACATTTTGCCTGCTATCTCATCTCCAAAGAGCACCAAAAACACAAGCAGAAAAACACTTAGCCCACTGGCGAGTCGCACACCGATGTTTTTAAAACGCTTGGCGACTTTTACTGCAACCCAAATAGAAACAGGCAGCAAAATGACTATCAGCCAAAGCGGGATTGTTAAAACCACAAAACCCAGTAGTACGTTGATTAGTTCCATCTCTAAATATATCCGTGTTGTTTCAATTGTTAATTTCCAACGCTCTTATTTGCTCATTATTTCACTCACGAAACAATGGGAATTTGTACTGCTTCGCAGCGATTAGCCAAGTAGGGTGGGCACGTTTTTTATGCCCACGCGAAAAACTATTCACCATAATTAACACCTTCAAAACCGACCGCCTCAGCCGCCCAATTTTTTGAATACATTCCCTCATCAATATAACGATGCAATGTGGAATATGGCCATTCAATCGCTTGTTTGCATAGACCATGTTTGACAGGGTTGTAATGTATGTAATCAACATGTTGATTTAAATCTTTTTGATCACGTATTTGATGCTCCCAATAACGCCGCTGCCATATGGTTGACTCTCGGTGTTTCTTTTTGGAATCCGACATCCATTCGATGCGTTTGTATCTATCAGAACAGGCCAGACTGACAAGTCGCTTTATTTTTCCCCAGCGTTTAGAAAAATCCGAATCACCGTCTGGCAATGTCCAAAGGCAATGTAAATGATCGGGCAATAACACCCAGGCATCAATGTCGAATGGATGTAATAAACGGGTTTTTTCTATCGCGTCACGCAACGCGATACGAATAGATTCGTCACATAATATTTGTTGGCGACGATAGCTGACTACGGTGAAAAAACAGGTGCCCCCCGCTATGTTTGCACGTCGATAATGTGACATTTTTTATTCGGCTCCATGTGGAAATATGGGCGTGTATGTTTTATCTCTGTATTACATCTCACGTGGGCACAAAAAACGTGCCCACCCTACCGGACTTTTTTCGTAAACCAGTTGGTCATGACCTTATCTCTCTCTAACACTCTCATCCACATACTGCATCAGTGGGCTGAAGATATATTCAATCAATCGTCTCTTCCCTGTTTTTACTTCAACTGTGACAGCCATACCTGGGCTTAGGTTAATCATTTTTTCTCCCACCTGAATAGCGCTTTTTTGCAGGCCATTGAGTTTGCGCTCGGCCTCAGCCAGTTGTGCCAGGGCATTGTTGGTAAATTCGGCTTGATAGGCTTTTAGCTCTTTTTTAATTTGATCAGGGGTTGCGCTGAGCTCTTGGCGGCGTTGCTTCTGTGCGGCAAGGTCTTGTGCCTTTTCTATGCGCTCTTGTTCGATGACAAGATAATCATTCCTTGAAACCATTTTATTTTCTGATAGCGATTTTATTGATTCGGTGCGCGGCAACCATAAACTAAAAAAGGCGCATCATTTCTGATGCGCCCTTCAGGTGCTTTTCTAAAAACATTCAACTCATGGGTTTACGTCAGCCGCGTAGTCGCACAGCTGTTTTTTGCCTTTGTGATTGCCGGGCTGAGAATTCAGGTATGACGACAGGTTTCGGTTGTTGGCCTCGCCCCCTTATCACATCCAGCCGGTCACTGCGTAACACTAACCACGCAGCAAGATCAAAACACTTCAGACCCCACATCACTACCACCAATGCCAAGTGAATGACGCCAGAACTGATCGTCGTTCTCAAACAGACGATAGGTGCCACGCGGCCCCCATGAACCGGCTGGATAGGTATTGATAAAATCACGTTCCATCGACCAGACCTTGAGGATGGGATCCACCACCCGCCAGGCCCATTCCACCTCGTCGTAACGTAAAAACAAGGAATGATCACCGCGCATGACATCCAACAACAGATCTTCGTAGGCATCACCCGGTTTGCTATCATCGTCATGATAACTGGCATCAAGACTAAGCAAGCGAGTCTTCATGGAGGTGCCTTGTTCCTTAACATTGATTTCCAGTTTCAGGCAATCATTGGGTTGAATCCCCAACAGCAACCAGTTGGGCTGTAGCTGATCAATCTTGGCACCACGGAACAGGTGCTGAGGGGGACGTTTGAAACGAATACAGATTGCCGAAGACGCCTCCGCCATGCGCTTGCCGGTACGCAGATAAAACGGCACGCCCTTCCAGCGCCAGTTATCAACATACAGTTTCAGCGCCGCATAAGTTTCCGTGGTACTGCCTTCTGGCACCCCCTCTTCTTCGCGATAACCCAGCACAGATTCGCCGGCGATATTGCCACCACTATACTGACCACGAAAGGCATGGGCATGCACTGCATTTTGCGGGATCGGTCGCACTGATTTCAGCACTTTAACCTTTTCATCACGCAGGGATTCATCATCCATGCCCGCCGGTGGTTCCATTGCCACCAGGGCAAACAACTGCATCAGATGGCTCTGAATCATGTCGCGCATGGCTCCGGCACCGTCGTAATAATCTGCACGCGAACCAATGCCAATGGTTTCAGAGTGGGTGATTTGCACATGGTCAATATAATTACGATTCCACAGCGGTTCCAACAACAGGTTGGCAAAACGAAATACCAGAATATTTCTGACCGTGGATTTACCCAGGTAGTGATCAATGCGATAAATCTGACTTTCATTAAGGTATTTATTCAAAGCGGATTGCAATGACTGAGCACTGAGCAGGTCATAACCAAACGGTTTTTCTATGACCACCCGACGCCAGCCATGGCTTTCATCCAGCAGTCCATGCTCACCCAGTTTTTCTATCACCGTGCCAAATTCAGCAGGACGGATTGACATATAAAACTGGGCGTTAGGACTGCAATTCGGGTCGTCGGAAATTTTTTCACTCAACGCCTTAAATGAGGCACTATCGGTGAGATCACCCTGAAAATAACGCAGCTTGGCGCTGAAGCGTTTAAAGGCCGCCTGATCATAACCATCCGGGTATTTAGCATCGAGCATGGAGACCACTTCCGCCTGCCACTCATCCTCACTCCATGGACGGCGACCAAAGGCCAAAATCGTCACCCCGTCAGGCAGGCGCCCGCCCTTTTCCAGCTCATACAAAGCGGGCATTAATTTTACCCGCGACAGATTACCGGTAGCGCCAAAAATAACAATGGTGCAGGGATCAATCTTGGCCATTATTCGCCAGCCTTTTTCACCGCATGGCCACCAAAGGCATTACGCATCATTGAAAGCAGTTTAAAGTCATAGCCTTCCTGATCCTGCGAGGTAAAGCGCATCATCATCGCCAGGCTCAAAACCGGTGCTGCAGTACCTTGGTCGATAGACTCAACCACGGTCCAACGACCTTCACCGGAATCCGGCACAAACGGTGCAATCTCAGTCAGATTTTGATCTTCCTTGAGGGCGTCGGCAGTCAGATCCAACAACCAGCTGCGGACCACTGAACTATGACGCCACAACTCAGAAATCTGGGCCAGATCAAGATTAAATTCTTCCTTGCCCTTCATCAGGGCAAAGCCCTCAGCCATAGCCTGCATCATGCCGTATTCGATACCGTTGTGGATCATTTTTGTAAAATGACCGGCACCGACAGGCCCCACATGTGCCCAACCATTTTCAGGCCCATCACCATTACCGGGCGCCAACACCTTCAAGGCTGGTTCAACTTCGGCCACCGCCGCTTTCTCACCGCCCACCATCAGACAATAGCCGTTATCTAAACCCCAGATGCCACCCGAGGTGCCAGAGTCAACATAGCCAATGCCCTGCTGCGCCAACAGTGCGCCACGGCGCTGGCTGTCATGATAATTAGAGTTACCACCATCCACCACCACATCGCCCTGTTCCAGCATATCAAGCAGATCTTCAAGCGCATCTTCAGTCGGTGCGCCACAAGGCAACATCAACCACACCACCCGCGGCGCGATCAGTTTTTCAACCGCTTCGCGCAGTGAGGTTGCCGGGATCATGCCTTCTTCGCTGGTCAGCGCATTCACAATCTCTGGCGAACGGTTATAACCCACCACTTCAATGCCACCGCGACACAAACGGCGCGCCATATTGCCGCCCATTTTCCCTAAACCAATCAGTGCCATGCGCATAATGAATCTCCTTGCTTATTATTTAAATATGTCAACAGATCCAGCCGGTTAAATCCCGCCAGAAAAATAATTAATATGATGAGACCTTTGCACGATACAATCACAAGTAAAATGGCTAATATTCTCCTGCTTTTCGTTAGAAAACTTGTCAATAGCTCGCTATTAACTGCATTTTCTGCCTCAATCAGAAAAATATTAGCTCATTTTTCTTTCGCACCTGTATCGTGCAAAGGTCTCATGATACACCCCATATGCCCGCTGTATGTCGTCCGTTGATAACAAAACTTGATAAAGCCGAGGCAAAAACCAGGGGCAGAACTACTTTTGCACCGGTCTTTTTTGCAGTTTGCGCTGTAAGGTACGGCGATGCATATTCAGACGTCGTGCCGCCTCGGAAACATTGCCATCCACATCCGCCAACACTTTTTGAATGTGCTCCCACTCCAGCCGCTTTACCGACATCGGTGTTTCCCCCACCGGTACGGCGGCATCACCCTTGGTTTTGTGCAGCCCCGCAACGATCTCATCAGCATCAGCAGGTTTGGCCAGATAATGGATCGCCCCCAGCTTGATCGCCTCCACAGCAGTCGTGATACTGGCGTAACCGGTCAACACCAACACCCGGACATCGTCATCCTGAGCACAAATATGTTCAACCAACGCCAGCCCCGATGCCCCCGGCATATTCAGATCGATGACGGCATAATCCGGCCACCAACGCTGACACAGCGCCAGACCGGCCTCAACATCATGCGCCACCTCAACCTCAAAACCACGCTTTGACAATGCCCGTGCCAACACCGAGGCAAACACCTCGTCATCGTCAGCCAGCAACAATCGCGAACCAATCTCGTCAGTCATTCAACAATAGCCTGTTCAAATCCAGATTCAGTTTAACGCTGGTGCCCCCACCCGAACGCGCACTGACATCAATCTCACCATCAAGACGCTGGATAATGGCGTGCGCCAACAGCAAACCCAGCCCCTGCCCTTCCGCCTTAGTTGTGAACGGCACCTTACCCGCTTGCTGAACATACTCATCCGGCATACCGTCACCACGGTCGGCAATTTCTATTTGCAAGCGATTCGCCTGCCAGCGGCAACGCATCTCAACCGCATCAGGAGAGGAGTCAGCAGCGTTATCAAGAAAGGTAATCAGCGCCTGAGACAGGCCTTTTTCTGAAATAATCATTGGTGCGGGCTGATCACCTGCAACATCAAATTCAAGCACCGCCCCCGGCCGCATCGAACGCCAATCGGCAACCACCGTTTGCAGAAACTGATCAAGCGCAACGCGACCACCGCCTTCCGCCCGCAGCTGGCCAGACGAAACAGAAATCATCGCCAGGGTATCTTTGCAGCGAACCACCTGCTGGCGCAAAACGGCCAGGCGTTGCTGCAATGTCTGATCCTGACGATACTCTTCCTCCAGCTCCTGCGTCAGCACCGCCATAGTCGACAGCGGTGTGCCCAGTTCATGAGCAGCCCCTGCCGCCAATGTCCCCAGCGCCACCAGCTGCTCATCACGCAAGGCAGATTCACGCGCTGCCGCCAACACCCGGTCACGTTCACGTAATGATTCGGCCATGCGCAGCACAAAAAAGACGATCATCGCCACTGCCAGCAAAAAACCAAACCACATGCCGGTGACATGCCAGTTAAAGTCTTCACCGGCATGAGACTTCATTGCCGACATCGCCTGATAATCAAACATCAGCAACCCGTAGGCCACCATCACAAACACAGCCATGCCCCACACATGCCGTTGAGGCAAAATAGTGGCCGCCACCACCAATGGCAATAACAATAGGGAAACAAAAGGGTTAGAGGCACTACCGCTCAGGTAAAGCAACACTGTTAATACCACCACATCAAGACAGAGCTGCAACAAAACCTCTTTTGCTCCGATCACAACATCAGAGCGCACCCGCCACCAGGCAAATAAATTAATAAGTACATGCACGGCAATGCCCATCGACAACATTAGCACCGGCAAATGCATTGCCAGTCCAAGCACAGCCACAGCAACCATCACCACCTCACCGACGATCGCTAACAAGCGCACATAAACAAGGCGTTTGAGATTTAGACTGGCTGCGGAATCCCCCCCCATTGGAACACGATCAAGCATCAGAGCAGCACCTGAAGCCTTCTTTTATAAAGTAAAATCAAGCAGAAAACCCTCTTTCCAAAACAGAAATCGCCATCATACCCGATTCCCTGTTCAGCACTTACAAACACTCACAACATCAAGGGGCATGTTATTCTTAGCCACTGGCCAACAGCACATAAACACATTCAATCAAGCAGGACCTCATGGCAAACAGCAAAATTCTTTTCGTTACCAGCGAAGCCTATCCACTCATCAAAACCGGCGGTCTGGGCGATGTCGCCGGCAGCCTGCCCGTTGCACTCAAAGCCCAGCGTAACGATGTCCGCATCATCATGCCCGCCTATCGTGACGCCATGCGCAAGGCCGAAAAACTGGGCTTTGTCAGCTTTCATATGGAAGGAGTGCCTGAAACGGTACGCCTGCTTGAGGGGCGCCTGCCAGGCACCACAGTCAAGCTTTTACTGGTCGATTCACCCGCCCATTTCGACCGCCCCGGCGGCCCGTACTGCGACCCTGACGGCCGTGACTGGGCTGATAATGCCGAGCGTTTCGCCACCTTTTGCCGCGTTGTCATGGCCGTTGCCCTCAACAAGGCACAGTTAAACTGGCAACCGGATGTTGTCCATTGCAATGACTGGCAAAGCGGCCTGGTACCCGCCCTGCTGGCGCCACACCCCAATCGCCCTGCGACCATCTTTACCATTCATAATCTGGCTTATCACGGCCATTTTGACTCAAGTAAATTTCAAACTCTGAATCTGCCACACTACCTCTGGGGCATGCAGGGACTGGAATTTCACAGCGGCCTTTCTTTTATTAAGGGAGGTCTGGTATTTGCTGACATGATCAGCACCGTCAGCCCCACCTATGCTGAAGAAATTCGTACCCCTCATTTTGGCCACGGCCTCGATGGCCTGCTCAACCACCGCGCCGACCGTTTGCAGGGCATACTCAACGGCATTGACTACAAACAGTGGAATCCGGCCAACGACCCGCATCTAAAACACCATTTTGATAGCCACAAGTTGGACGGCAAGGCCAAAAACAAAACTGAACTGCAAAAACAGTTCGGTTTGCCGCAACAGGCCGACACACCACTGCTGGGACTGGTGGGCAGGCTGGTTGAGCAAAAAGGCATCGACCTGGTGCTGGAGATTATTCCACAACTGGTCGAGCTGGGTGCCCAACTGGTCGTGCTGGGCACGGGGGATAAAGGCTTTCAGGCCGCACTTGAAGCGGCTGCCACCAAATACCCACAACAGATTGCCGCCCACATCGGTTTCAGCGAGGCCCTGGCCCACCAGATCGAGGCTGGCGCCGACATGTTTCTGATGCCGTCCCGTTTTGAACCCTGCGGTCTGAATCAGATCTACAGCCTCTGCTACGGCACCGCCCCTATTGTCCGCCACACCGGCGGCCTGGCGGATACAGTCATCGATGCCTGCGACGAAAACATCGCACAGGGCAAGGCCAGTGGCTTTCAGTTTGAGCACGCCAGTGCCATCGAGCTGCTTCAGGCCTGCAAACGTGCTATCTCAATCTATCGCCAGCAGCCCAAAACCTGGAAGAAAATCATCACCACCGGCATGAAACAGGACTTTAGCTGGAAACAAAGTGCCAAACACTACCTCAAGCTATATCAAACCGCGCAGCAATTGAGCGGCAAACAATAATGACCGTTCTGCACTGTCACAAAGGCTAAACAGATAAATTCCCTGTAGCGGTGTATAATGACCAGCCTTTGGCGTCAAGGGTATCTGACGCAACCACCAAACTCCGCAATAACAAGTTGTTTTTGAAAGAATATTATGGATAAAAAACTTCGTTCACGGGTCAAATTGTTCGGCAATCTTTTGGGTAACATCCTCCGTGCGCAAGCCGGTGACCAAGTCTTTGCCGCCGTTGAAACCCTGCGCAAGGGCTACATCAGCCTACGCTCTGTCGATGACCTGAAAAAACGCCAGCAGCTCAACCTGCTGATCAATCGACTGGACCCTCAGACCCTGACCCTGGTAGTGCGCGCGTTCAGTCTCTATTTCAGCCTGGTCAACATTGCCGAAGAAGCCTTTCAGCACCAGCACCGCCGCCGTCTGTGCCGCTTTAGTGATGGCCCGGCCTGGCCGGGTTCGTTTAACGAAACCCTGACCGAATTCAAACAGCAAAATATCAGCAGCGAAGAACTGCAAACCATCCTCGACCACACCAGCTATTATCCAGTCATTACCGCCCACCCCACCGAAGCCAAACGCCGCATGGTAAAAGAAGCGCTGCGCCGCATCTTCATCAGCAGCGAACAACTGGACGACACCCGCCTCGGCAAGCAAGACCGCGCCGAAGTCATCGAACAACTGGAAGCTGAGATCCAGATTTTATGGAAAACAGACGAAGTCCGTGTCCGCAAACCTCGCGTTGAAGATGAGATCCGCACCGGCATTGGCTATTTCCAGGACTGCCTGTTCGACGCTGTACCCCAGACCTATCGCAACCTGGAAAAGGCTGTCGCCAAGGCCTACAGCGGCAGCCCGGCGGTGACCGTACCCAGCTTTCTGCGTTTTGGCTCATGGATAGGCGGTGATCGCGACGGCAACCCCAATGTCACCCAGAACACCACTCGCTATGCCCTGCGCCAGCAAGGCCGCGCCGTTCTGCTGGAATACCTGAATCGAATCGGCAAACTCACCCGGACACTCACCCTGTCCAGCTCACTATGCCGACCGACAACAGCCTTTACAGAAGCCCTGAGCGATTATGACCGCCTGGCCGATGCAGCGCTCGACGGTGACACCGGTCGTTTCCGCAACGAACCCTATCGCCGCATGCTGTTCCTGATGCGTTATCGCCTGGAACGCAACCTGATCAAGATCAAAAACCTGCTTGGCGAAGATATACACGAAACCATTGACAACGCCTATAACAATGAAGAAGAGCTATTGCACGACCTGAAGCTGATTCGCGAATCACTGGTCAGCCACGGCGATGGCAAGATTGCTTGTGGCGCACTCACCGATCTGATTCGCCTGATCGAAACCTTTGGCTTCTTCCTCATGAACCTGGATATCCGCCAGGAATCAACTCGACACAGCATGACCGTGAGCGAAATACTCAGCCAAGCCTACGGCAATGATAGCTACGACGGCCTGGATGAACAACAACGCATGGATCTCCTCAGCGAATTGATCACCCGCGACAGCGTTCCTGACATTGATCGCAGCAAGCTGGCAGACGACAACCGCGAAACACTGGACGTGCTTGACGTCATGCTGCAAATGCGCAAAGAAATCAGCGCCCGCGCCTTTGGCACTTATGTCATATCCATGACCCACGCCGCCAGCCACGTCATGGAAGTGATGTTTCTGGCCCGCCTGGCCGGATTGATCTCGTGCCAGGATGAAGAGTGGCGCTGCGATATCGAAATCTCGCCACTGTTCGAGACCATCGAAGATCTGGCTCACATCGAGCCGGTCATGGAATTGCTGCTGGACAACCCGGTCTATCGTCGCCTGCTGCGGACGTCTGGCGATATCCAGGAGGTCATGCTCGGCTACTCTGATTCATGCAAGGATGGCGGCATACTCGCTTCCGGCTGGATGCTGTATCAGGCCCAGCGCCGCATTACCAAGATCGCCAGCAAACACGGCATCGAATGCCGCCTGTTCCACGGCCGTGGTGGCACCATTGGTCGCGGCGGCGGCCCAACCCACGAAGCCATTAAGTCACAACCAGCCGGCACTGTCTTTGGTCAGATCAAATTCACCGAACAGGGTGAAGTATTATCATCAAAGTACAGCAACAACGAAACGGCTGTCTACGAACTGACCATGGGCACCACCGGTCTGCTCGAAGCCAGCCAATACATTGTTAAGCAGGCACCCGCTGACCAGGAGGAATTTCTCCAGGTCATCGATCAGTTGGTAGAAAAAGGTGAGAGCGCCTATCGCGACCTGACTGACAACACCCCCGCCCTGCTGGACTACTTCTATGAGGCAACACCAGTCTACGAGATCGGCCTGATGAATATCGGCTCACGCCCCTCGCATCGCAAAAAAGGCGATCGCTCCAAGGGCTCAGTGCGCGCCATTGGCTGGGTATTTGGCTGGGCGCAATCGCGTCATACCATGCCTGCCTGGTACGGCATTGGCACTGCCCTGGAAGCATGGGTAGACGATGACGAAGAGCGTCTCGCCACTTTACGGCAGATGAACCGTCAATGGCCCTTTTTTAGCGCCCTGCTAAGCAATACGCAAATGGCACTGTTTAAAGCAGATATGCGCATCGCCAAACAATATGCCCAACTGTGCGTCGAGCAAGAAACTGGCGATACCATCTATGAGCGGATCAATGAAGAGTATCTGCGCACCGTTGACACCGTGCTTGAAGTCACCGACAGCGACCACCTGCTGGATGAAAACCCAAGCCTGGCACTGTCTCTGGCAAGACGTAACCCCTACCTGGATTCACTCAACAGCATCCAGGTGACACTGCTGCAACGCTATCGTGACGAAGAGCTATCGGAAGAAGAGCGCAATATCTGGCTCGATCCACTGCTACGCTCCATCAATGCCATTGCCGCAGGCATGCGCAACACGGGTTAAAGCCTTAAACTAACAATTTAATCAACCACTAAGTACTTTTGGTAAAACAATGAAAATAGAAGATATTCGCAAGCTGGCCCGGGCCATTGGCATCAAACCTGGCAAACTGAACAAGGCCCAGCTAATCCATAGTATTCAACGCCAGGAAGGCAATTTTGATTGCTTCGGCAGCGCTGTGGGCGGCGAATGCGACCAACACGCATGTGGCTGGCGCGAAGATTGTTTGCCTGCGCCAGCAAAAAAAGCAGTTGCCACTAAAAAATCGACAACAAAGAAAAAGGCTGTGGCCAGCAAAAACACCGCAGCCAAGAGCAAACCAGAAGCAAAGAAGAAAGCAGTAACAACAAAGAAAAAGACGGTAAAAAAGAAAAAATAGTCTGGCAAAAAGCAGGCAATAAAAAAAGGGGAGCTTAGCTCCCCTTTTTGTTTTCTAACCCGGCAACCAGTGGCTTAACTCGCCAACTGCACCGGAATACTGTTATCCGTATGACTAATGCTATTGTCATGGTTCATATAAATAAGATTGGGCTTAAAATCGGCTAAAGCGTCCTGCCCAATGCCAACATAGGCGCAGATAATCACCAAATCGTTAACACAGGCCTTGCGTGCTGCGGCACCATTGATAGAAATAATGCCCGAGCCCGCCTCAGCACGAATCGCGTAGGTCGAGAAGCGCTCACCATTATTGATGTTGTAGATATGAATCTGCTCATACTCATGGATACCCGCCGCATCAAGCAACTCGCTATCGATAGCGCATGAACCTTCATACTCAAGCTCGGCATGGGTAACCCGTGCACGATGCAATTTTGTCTTCAGCATCATATGCTGCATAGACGTACCTCCTGAACTAAAACCTGCAGATCACGGCAAGGCCGCAAAACGGCTGCTATTCTACCAATGAACAGGCTAAGTTGTCGATTAGACGGGTTTTTCCCAATCTCGCCGCCGCCAAGACAACCAATTCCGTCATTCCCGGCTGCGCCAACTTCAAACTACCGGCCTGACGAATACTAAAATACTCAGGTACAAAACCAGCCTCTTCAAGAACATACAAGCCCTCTTGCTCCATAACGGCATAGTCATTGCGCCCTTGAACCAACGCCTGCACAACGCTTTGCAGAGCCTGGTAAAGCCTGGGGGCAATCTCACGCTCAGCAGCACTAAGATAGCCATTGCGCGAACTCAGCGCCAGACCATCCTCCTCTCGCGCAGTTGGGACGGCAATAATTTCAACAGGAAAACAAAGATCAGCAACCATGCGTCGAATCACCTGTAACTGCTGATAATCCTTATTGCCAAACAAAGCATAGTCCGGCTGAACCATGTTAAACAGCTTGGCGACCACCGTGGCCACGCCAGTAAAGTGACCGGGCCGAAAGGCACCGCACAAGCCCTCTGAAACCCCCGGCACATCAATCTGACTACTGACACCATGGCCACGAGGATAGATCTCCGCCACTGGCGGAGCAAATAGCAGATCTGTCACCGGCGCAAGCTTGGCCGAATCTGCAGTCAGAGTCCGAGGGTAAGAACCCAAGTCCTCATCGGCGCCAAACTGCATGGGGTTAACAAAGATACTCACCACTACCTTGTCAGCACACTGCCTCGCCTGCTCAACCAGAGCCAAGTGACCGGCATGCAAATTACCCATGGTCGGCACAAAAGCTATCGTTTCACTTTGAAGACGCC
This sequence comes from Gammaproteobacteria bacterium, assembly GCA_024277755.1. GTDB lineage: Bacteria > Pseudomonadota > Gammaproteobacteria > Tenderiales > Tenderiaceae > Tenderia. Next base: position 14,202 of record JAJRUN010000115.1, read on the forward strand.
AGCCCATCACCTGCCGCCTGAGATCGATAATCGAATGAACGGTCTGCATTAGTATTTACAGCCCCTAGCTAAACCAGTGCGCCTCATCGGGAAAAGAGCCATCCCGAACCTCGGCCACATAATTAGCGACAGCCTCAGCAATCGATTCTGCCCCGGCCAGGTAATTTTTACTAAATTTAGGTACTTGACCCGCCGTCACACCAAGAATGTCATGCAACACCAACACCTGACCATCACAGTGAACACCTGCGCCAATGCCAATCACAGGCACCGACACAGCCGCAGTGATTGCGGCTGCCAACGCCTCAGGCACACACTCCAACAGCAACAAATCGGCACCCGCAGATTCAAGCGCCTTAGCACTATCCAGCATCGCCTTGGCAGCCTCGGGCTCTCGCCCCTGAACGCGGTAACCGCCGATTTTGTGGACGCTCTGTGGCTGCAAGCCGAGGTGGGCACAAACAGGAATACTCCTTCGCGCCAGCTCGGTGACAATTTCCAACTGCACACCACTACCCTCCAACTTGACCACCTGGGCACCACCCTCCTGCATCAGGCGAGTAGCATTCACCAACGCCAGATCAACCGTCGGACAGGCCATAAACGGCATATCCACCATCAATAACGCGACTTCATTGCCCTTGGCAACGGCCTGACTGTGGTAGACCATATCCTCCATGGTCACCGGAACCGTCGTCTTATGGCCTTGAATCACCATGCCTAACGAATCCCCTACCAGGATGACATCAACACCAGCATCAGCAAGCAGCCTGCCAAAGCTGGCATCATAGGCTGTCAGACAGGTAATATTTTCCCCTTGCGCCTTCATCTCACACAAACGTTTCAAGGTTATCTGAGCAGCCATCGAGTTCTCCCTGTTCTACGCAGAGCGCGCCATGCACACCCCGGATTAATGACTATTTGATCAATTCAAACGGCAGCGGATTAAAGAAATGCCGACCACGACTGACCTTTGAAACCTGCTCCAGCAGGGCATTATAATCCATCTCACTCTCGACCAGATTAATCTCGGCAGCATTCACAATCAGCAGCGGCGCATCGTTATATTGGTGAAAAAAACGGGCATAGGCATCTACCAGGCGCTGCAGATAATCAGCATCAATGTGCTGTTCGTAATCACGATTGCGTTTATGAATCCGCCCCAACAACACCTCCACCGGCGCTTGCAGGTAGATCACCAGATCAGGCTGCGGTGTATCCAGCGCCAAATGCTGATAGGCCTGATCGTATAGTTTCAACTCCTCATCATCGAGGGTTAGCTGTGCAAACAGCTTATCTTTTTCGATCAAAAAATCAGCCACCCGCACCGGCCGAAACATATCCCCTTGACGCAACGCCTGCACCTGTTGAGCTCGCTGAAACAGGAAAAATAACTGAGTCGGCAATGCGGCAGCCTTGGGATCTTGGTAAAAGCGTTGCAGAAATGGGTTTTCATCCGCCCCCTCCAGCAATAGCCCGGTATCAAAACTTTTCGCCAGGCGTTTAGCCAGGCTGGTTTTGCCTACACCAATCGGCCCTTCAACAACAATATAACCGGGGTTCTCTTGGTTCATGTCTAATCACCCAGCCGCTGCAGGCCGCCCTCAGAACATCCATCAAGCAAGGCCGCCACCGCCTGGTTATTTGGCAACACCAACGCCGGGGCAATTTCAAACAACGGTTGCAAAACAAACAAACGCTCACCCAAACCCGGGTGAGGCACAACCAGATGTTCACTACTTATAGACTGATCACCGAATAAAAGCAGATCAAGATCAAGAGTGCGCGGCCCCCAACGCTCTTGCCTCACCCTTTGATGCAACAATTCGAGTTTTTGCAACGCCGACAACAGCTCGTCTGCTGACAAGCGGGTTTCAAGTGCAGCAACAGCATTGATGTAATCCGGCTGATTAGCCGGCCCCATGGGGGCACTTTGGTAAAGGCTTGATTGCAACAGCAACTGTGATTGCGGCAGACCGTCCAATTCCTGTAATGCCGTCCTGATCTGCCCGACAGGATTTTTCTGATTACTGCCCAGGCCAATGTAAGCCGTTACCACGCCCGACATACCTTAATCAGGCGCCTTTTTATTAGCCGACCGGTGACCACGCTGAGAACGCCTCGGGGTCAGTTTTCGCACCATACCCTTGCGCTGCTCGTCGTCAACCTCTTGAAAGGCGGTCCACCAGTCAGCCAGTGCCTGATCCTCTTCACCAGCCTCGGCGCGAAGCAGCAAAAAATCATAGGCGGCACGAAAACGGGGGTGTTCCAGTAATCGATAGGCACGTTTGCCGGCACGCTTGGCCAGGCGCGGCTGCATGGCCCAGATCTCCTGCATCGGCGTGCTGAAACGGCGCGGCAAAGACGTACATTCAAGCTGCAGACTAACGACCTCCTGGGCCGCCTGAGTCAGAGCCGGCTGTTCAGGCACACCCTCTTCCTGACGCAGCAACCACTCTTGCCTAATCGGTTCCCATAATAAAACGGCATATAAAAATGCCGGCGTCACCGGCTTGCCCAAGGCAATGCGATCGTCGGTATTTTGCAAGGCACGCATCAGCATGGTATGGGGAAAATGATTCTCTTCCTCGGCCAACTCGTCATCCGTCTGAGGAAACAAGTATTGAAACAGGTTGTAGTGACGCAACAACTCAAAGGTCTGCAGAGCACAGCCGCCAAAAAACAGCTTCAATACCTCATCAAACAGACGCGCGGCAGGAATATCATCCAACAGATGGCCCAGCTCAAAAAGCTTAACTTCAGAAGCCTCATCGATACGAAAACCAATCTTGGCGGCAAACCGCACCGCTCGCAGCATCCGCACCGGGTCTTCGCGAAAGCGTTGTTCAGGCTCACCAATAACCCGCAGCAGGCCGGCCTCGATATCCGCCATGCCACCGGTGTAATCAGCCACCGAAAAATCTTCAATATTGTAATAGAGGGCGTTGATAGTAAAGTCACGACGCCAGGCATCTTCTTCCAGGGTGCCAAACACATTATCCCGCAGCAGGCGACCGCTCTCTTCTACCTCAATACCCCCACTACCCTCAGCACTACCATCATTCGCCTGAGCCCTAAAGGTGGCCACCTCAATAATCTCACGACCAAACATAATATGGGCCAGACGAAAGCGCCGCCCAATCAGGCGGCAATTGCGAAACAGGCTGCGTACTTCGTCCGGGCTAGCGTTTGTGGCAATATCAAAGTCTTTGGGTTCACGCCCAAGCAACAGATCACGCACCCCACCACCCACCAGAAAGCCTTGATAACCAGCATTCTTGAGGCGATACAGCACCTTCAGCGCATTTTCACTAATATTGGCCCGAGAAACCGGATGCTCAGAACGGGAGATGATATGAGAGTTAATAGTTTTGGCCCCTGCCTTGCTTTCTATGCTTATTATATGGAGGCGATGAAACAATCATACCATGAAAGCCTATAATTCAAACCCTCAGACCCACAAGGCATCACTGTTGCATTAATGCATCACCCAGTACAACAGTATGACAAATGCGCAACAAAAAGCTTGCATTCTGGCAAAAAGTACGATTAAGTAGACGTCGGTTATTCGAATAACCTTCATGACCATGGTTATTTTTATTATTAAAAAATTCTTTAGGGAGAATTACATGAAAAAGAAATTACTGCCTTTGGCAATCGCCGCTGCTATGGCCCCTGGTTTTGCTGCTGCCGCTGAAGTAAGCGGTTTTGTAGATGTTATGTACAACATCTCTAGTGACTCTGCGCCTACCACTGACGGTTCTTTCGGTGCTAATGCTGAAGCTGACTTCATTGCCAGCCCAGCTGACGGCGTGACAACTCGTGTTGATGTTGACCTGATGTTAGATCCAGCGGCTGGTGGTAACAGCGCAGTTCTGGAGCAGGCCTTCTTCGCCTGGAGTGCAACTGACGATGTAACCGTGATCGGTGGTGTTTTCAACAACCCGATCGGCATGGAAGGCGATGATGCACCAGTATTGTGGGGCACCAACGCAGGCGTCGTTCGCAACGCACTGGATAGCCAAACAGCACTGTATGGCAATAATGTTGCTGGCCTGGCAGCCGCTGGCGCTGTTGGCCCTGCCACAGTAACTGTTGCTCTCCTGAACGACATTAACGGCGTTGCTGAAAAGAACTCTATTGCTGCAGTAGTTAATATCACACCAGTAGATGGCCTGGACCTGGAATTTGGTATGGTAACTGCCGATAGCGTGACTGAAGGTGTAACCGATATCAACGCTTCATACGCAATTCCTGGCGTTGAAGGGCTGTCTGTTGCCGCTGACTTCCTGATGGGTAGTGAAGTTTTAGACATGGCTTATGAATTAAAGGTTAATTACAGCACGGGCGACTTCGGCGTTGGCGCACGTTTGGAAGATGTTAGCTATGCAGTTGGTGACTCAAACAGTCGCACAACCATCCACGGCTCTTACCAAGCAGCCAGCAACCTGCTTGCTATTCTGGAATATGCTGATGGCACTGTAGACAATGGTGCCATGGCAACTGCCGTTGATGGCATCACTGCTGACAGCACCATCACTCTGGAACTGATCGCTACTTTCTAAGCGGCTCCAAAGTTAAATAATAAAATTTTCTGTATATTGGCCGGGCTTTTGCCCGGCCTTTTTTTCGCCCCAACAAAAGCCAAATTTAAGCACCCCTACAAATCGGTCGATATATTAGTAACTAACTACAAATCATTTCGACTGAGGTGCCAGATGAGTACAATCCCCGCCTTTGATTCCGGACTATCAAGCATTCAGAGAGGCATGAACGGACTAAAGAAAAATGCCAGTGAGATTGCTAACATCGGAAGCAACGCTGTAGCTAGCAATAACCCAGCACAGGTTCCAGAGGCAAATAACATCACCCAACCACTGATCAACATGAAAACAAATAAGTTTCAGATAGAAATGGGCGCCAAGGCCATTCAAACGGGGTCAAACATGATTGGCAGTCTGCTGGATATAAAGGCCTAACCGGGAAACGCCCGACATCCTGAAGGAATTCTGCTGTGCAAATAAGCGGCCTTAGCCCCAACACCTCTTACCCCAGCCCCCTGCCGCCGCAGACAGACAAGGCAGCACGCACCAATAACAAAGCAGAAGAACAGGCAAAAACCCCTGACACCAAAGAAGCAAACAATAAGCAAGGCACTCAACTCAGCCAGGAAGCGAAAAGAGAAGTACAAAAACTACAGGCACGAGACAGTGAGGTACGCGCCCATGAAGCGGCACACAAGGCCGCAGGCGGCAGCCTAACAGGCGGCACCAGCTACAGCTATCAACGCGGCCCGGACGGCAAGCGCTACGCTGTCGGCGGCGAGGTCAGTATAGACACAGGGGCGGTTTCAGGTAATCCGCAGGCCACCCTGCAAAAGGCCAATCAGATCAGCTCTGCTGCGCTGGCACCGGCTCAACCCTCATCACAGGATCAATCAGTCGCCGCCTCGGCAGCCATGATGGCTGCCGAGGCACGCCAAGCTATTGCGACAGAAAATCGTGAAAAGTTCAACACCAATGAAACCTCCGAAGACGATACAGATACAGCGCAGCAAACGGACAAACCAGGTTCAGCCGAAACCCAGCAGTATCAGTCCGTTGCCAATAGCAACACCACTACACCACCCAAGCTTGATTTAATGGCCTAACAGAAAAGCATTTAAATGGCTGCTAGCGTTTATAGGCCTGACGCCACCATTCAGGCACCGCAAACTTTACTTCACCGCTTGCCTGTATTTGCGCGGCCTTTTCCAGCGCCAGAGTGCCTTGACCGACATAAAACAGATAGGTCGCTGAAATACTCATCTTCTGCCTCAATTGCAGCCCTTGTTGCTGCGCCCAGCCCTGCAATTGTGACGCTTCCATGTCTTGTTTAAAACGGACAATTACATTACCCGTTAGCACCATGCGTGAACCACCACTGGCCGAGAGTTGAAACACGGGGGCAAACCGGCCGTCAACAATACCGTTTAGGCTCCGGGTAATTACCGATGTCGTCGACATGACTTGATCAACCCTCCAGATATGAAACTTCCGACCCTGTTGAACCAGCCTTGCGCCAGGAGAAACCGAGCGCAGCAGACCTTCGCTGCCATTATCGATAACAACTTCGGCCAGCTCCTGCGGATTAATCCAGACCGTACGCCAGCGCCTGCCGTCAAAATAACGCATACTTTGCTGACTGAGACCATCGGCCATCACGCCAGTCTGAGACTCAGGCTCAGCCAGCAACAACCCGGACAGACACAGACCGAGCCCTAGCAAGATAACTTTAGACACCCGCAACATCATGGTTTCTTCCTTCACTGTCTACGACCGTAAATTCGTAACGTCCAGCTCTGCAACTGCCCGTAAGCCCCCGTATTACCTTTGTCCGCCACGTTCAAGCGCCAGATTCCCGCAGACCCTTCACCCAAGTGACGGGCACTGGCAAAGGTCCAGGGATTGTAATCATAGAGGCAGGCGCCAAAGCGTCTGCGCAAATTATCAAAAGCATCCAGATAAAGACAGTCATGCGTCTCAGCTAAAACACTTTGTGTTCCGGAAGGTGCTGTGAGAATGATTTCCAGATCGCCCGAATACTGGTGTTCAGAAAAAAAATCCACCTCGACATATTCCACAATCAAATTACCATCGGCAATCGCATCGAGGTTAATGCTCTGCTGAATGCCTGTTGAATTATTATCCGGAATGGCAGCCGCCGCGCTCAGTGTTTTTTCAATAATCACCTGCTCACCCACATTGCGCCAACCACTGACCTTGCTCACCGCCGCTGCCGCGTCCACCACACCAAAACCATATTTATGATTGATATTGTATTGCGGCTGACCGCTTGCCGCCGAAGTCACCGACCAATCTGAATCCGCTACGTCATTTTTGCGCGCCGTCTCAGCCAGGATCAAGCGCACATCTCGCCAGCCAAGATCCGGATTTGCCTCCAGCATCAGCGCCACCACCCCAGAAACGATTGGTGCCGCGGCAGAGGTGCCGACAAAGGTACGACTATAGTTTTGATCAGCATAATCATCGAACGTATCCCGGTCCGGATTCCCGCCCTCTGACCCCATCAAATCCGTGGTCGGCAAACCCAGGGTTCCTGATACAGCGTTAGAATCACCACCTGGGGCACACAACCAGATATTTGCACCCGGCTCTGAATAGCTGGCTTGCCGACCTGTGCCATTGACCGCACAAACCGAGATCACATGGCGATTATTGGCCTGAAAATCATAATTGCTATTGTCCTGGCCATCACGGCCACCATTGCCCGCCGACCAGACATACACAATACCCTTGCAATCCCGGCCAGCGTTTATGCCTTCTTCAATCGCCAGCTGCCATAAACTATCCGATGGAGGTTCGGCCTCACCCAATTCGTCGATCGACAGACCCCAGGAGTTATTGGAAACATCCACCTCAACCAGATTGCCGTGAGCGGTCATCGCATCGACAATGTTTGATATTGAAGGCTCATTCGTCCACAACAGGTTATAACCAGCCAGACTGGCCTGTGGCGCTACACCACGTATACCCAGTCCGTTCAAATCACGTGCTGCGATCAGACCTGCCACACTGGTGCCGTGATAAAGCAAGGTTGAGCTTGGGTCTGCATCTCGCCCGGCATAATCCCAGCTTTTATTGGCCGCAATATTGGCGGCCAAATCTTCGTGGGCCAGTTGCAGGCCATCATCAACCACCGCAACCAGGACACCCCGCCCCTTTACCGCACCGGCATTGCCGGCGACGCCCACCCAAACGGGTTCTACATTAATATCCTCACCACTGCTGGTTCCCACAAACTGGGCGGTATTTTTCAGGTGCCATTGATCTTCATACAATGGATCACTCACCGACACACTGACCATTTCCTCGCGGCCACCGCAGCCACCAAGCGCTACCAGCAAAAACGTCCCGCTTAATAATCGCGTCAATACGTTTTTCTGTTGTGATATTAACGCCACATCAATCTCAACTAATGAATCCGCTTAAACATATACGCTGCAATGACAAAAAACAGAACAGGTGCCATCAGCACACTTATTAATGGAGGTAAACCATACACCAAGCCCAAATGACCGGTGGTCTGATCCACCAGAAAATAACCGATGCCAAACAATGTACCCACAAAGATACGTTGCCCCACGCCAACAGACCTAAGCGGGCCAAACACAAATGGCACCGCCAAAAAGATCATCACCAGGGTCGTTAACGGCATCACCGCCTTCTTCCACAAGGCCAATGCATATCGGTTTGAGTCCAGACCATTATCCATCAAATATTCAATATATCGATACAAACCTAGGGCAGAAAGATAATCGGGCTTAACAGTCACCACACCGATCAGTTCCGGTGTTAACAAAGACTTCCGCGACAAGCTTTTATAGCGACTGATCTCAACCCCGGCCGCAGATACAGAACTGCTCAACACTCGTTTTAGCAACCAGCGATCACCTTCATAACGGGCCTCATCAACCTTGGTCACAGATTTCAAACGGTTTTTATCATCGAAGTTATAGATAGAAACCCGGCCCACCTGATCGCCACTCATCAGATCACGAATATAAATGACGCTATTACCATCTCTGGCCCACAAACCCTTATCACTACGAAAACTGGCCTGACCGGAAATCGCCTCGGCTCGCAGACTTTGAGCCTTGAATTCGGCAACAGGGGCCACAAACTCACCCACCACCAGCATCAAGGTCAGCAACAACAAACCAACCTTCATCACCGTCCAGACAATGCGACTCAAAGACACTCCGGCCGCCCGCACCACAATCAACTCACTTTGACTGGCCAGCGTCCCCAGACCAATAATCGCCCCCAACAAGACCACAATGGGAAACAGCTGATACGCCAGCCGTGGCAACAACAAAAGGGTATATTGCATAGCCAGAGCGGCATCGTAATCGCCACGCCCAACCTTATCCAGCTCACCCGCAAACGAAACAAAGGCGAACAAAGCCAATAGTACCGCCATCACTACCAGCGTACTGACCAGCACCGTCTGACCGATGTAGCGATCAAGCAGTTTCACAGTGGCAACCTTTGATTTTACTACTCGCCAACAATACCCGCAGACCACCGGAGTGCTGCACCATCAACACGGCAATCACAATCATCAGTAACAAATGCACCCACCAGACCCCGATCAAGGCATCAACCTTGCCTTTTTCCACCCAGGTTTTAGCCACCCCCAACAGATTGCTATAGATGATGTACACCAGAATACCGAGAAAAAATTTGGCATAACGCCCCTGTCGCGGACTGCTGCGACTTAAAAACACAGCCAACAACGCCAGCAACACCACCGACACAGGCATGGAAATACGCCACTGCAACTCCGCCAGCTCATGCGGCCTGCCAGACTGCCACAAGGCCAAACTGGGGATAGCCACAACAGAATCCACCTTAAAGACAGCCTCTGGCTGTCTCACCAACACCTTGTGCTCACCGAATTTAGTAATTCTGAAATTCGCTTGCCCCGGCTCACCTTCATATCGATAACCGTTTTTCAGCAACAAATAACGACCACCATCACGCTCTGAGGTTTGAGAACCACGCTCAGCAACAATCAGATTCAAGACATCCTGCCGTTCAGCCTGGATGAAAATATTTTCCATGCTCTTACCGTCATCAGACAGTCGCTCGGCATAGAACACCACGTTACCCCCCCCCATTTCACGAAACTGCCCCGCCGCAACCACCTCAAGCCCAGAAGCTGATTTCATTTTCTCCTGCAGCACATAGCGCTCACTCTTGGCCATCGGCCCGAAATAAAGCGACACACTGGCCACAATCAAAGCAAAGCCCAGCCCCATCAAAAACACCAGCCGGGTAATTCGCGTCAAACTGACACCACAGGCCAGCATGGCTGTCATCTCACTGTCTTTATAGAGACGGCCAAAAGCAAGCAACACCGCCAGATAAAAAGACAAAGGCAGTAAAATCATCAGTGCATCGACAGATTTCAGCGAAAGCAGTAAAAAAATCAAATCAGCCTGAACACTGCCTGCCGCAACCTGACCTAACAGCCGGGCAAACCAACTGCTGACAAAGATCAGAAACAACACCGTCGTTACCGCAAACAGGGTGCCAGCCAGCTCCTTAAAAAGATAACGCTCGATAATCAATTCATCTGTCCAAAATCGCTAACAATTGATGTTCACTGGAAAAAAAACAAATTATGAGTAAACTCATCTACACTGTTCAGAAAATATTTAGCATTCTAATAAAACACAACTTTCTGCCGATTGTTACCAATAACGACAACCATCCAACAAAAGCTAAACTTTTATATCTTTCATGACAGATTTGCCAAGGGAGCAACACCATGGAGTTTACTGCAAAAAGCGGCAATCCTGAAAAGCAACGTACCGCCTGTA
>JAJRUN010000116.1 GCA_024277755.1 Gammaproteobacteria bacterium
ACAGGATTATGCCGGTAAGCATGTGTTGATAGTGGTTCATGCCGGTGTGATTCGTATGCTGGTCCGGCATGTATTGGCGGCGCCGCTGGAGAGCATGTTTCGCATTGGCGTTCCCAATGCCAGTATTAGCCGTTTCCGTATTGATGCTGATGGTGATCAGACATTAAGCAGTTTGATGTTTCACAATGGTCAGCTCTAGTTTTCGGGGGGGCAGACCCGGTTGTTAATGGCGTTGAGATGGAAAATAAGAATCGAACAAAGGTCTTTAGAAGATTGTCTGGCATGACGATATAAGGGCTATCAACTAAGAGCCATTTAGGTGATGGTTTTGTCCGAAACAGTAAACGGAGTCAGGGATGTCAAACGGTAACGCTGGGCAAGATAAGTGGAAATACAAGTATCTTGAGGCGCTGGAAGAATTGGAGAAAAAAGAGCGTGCCTGGCATCTAACGGATGAGAGCATGCGTCGCGGTTTGAGCCGCTTGGCCTTGCTTTCCACCGGGCTTGATGACGGGCTGGACGTGCAGCTGACCAAGCTTCGCCGTGCCCTGCAGGATCAAGCCAAGAGTGCGTATGTGGACGAGATCATTGCCAGGATTTCGGATTATCTTAAAAAAATGGACGAAAAAAGCAGCGATAAACCTGTTGCTGACTCGGCATCGATAGGGCTTGATTTGTTGGCTGGGCTTGTTGAATCAATCGAGTTTCCCCGTTCCTGTCACTCATCGGTCAAACAATTGCGTAAGGCCTTGAAGCACAAAAATGCTGCAGATCAAGTGGATCAGCTTGGCAAACAGTTTGCCAAGCTGGTGATATCTGCTTTTTATCAGGACAACGCCGGTTCTGCTGCGGAAACAGATTCAAGCCCGGCTGGTGGCTGGCTGAAAAATATTTTTTCTGCGGACAAAAAAACGGCAGGTGCAGTAGCAGAGAAAGATAAGCCTGTTTCTGAGCAGCAGGCGCTTTCCACTACCTCTGTCGTTGAAAATAAACCAGACTCAGTGGAGAACGAAAGAATATTGGAAATCACCTTGCTTGGTTTTCTTGAGCGGTTGTCATTTCCGGAACAGTTTTCTGATCGGGTGGTCGCCCTGAGAGATAAACTGGTTGCCGGGGTTAAGGCAGAGGGGGTGCCGGTCATCATTAAAGCCATGGTGTCATTGGTGACAGACACCAGGCAACAGATTGAACAAGAGAAAGAAGAGCTTGAACTGTTTCTTAAACAGTTGGGTGAGCGTTTGCAGGAAATAGACAGCATGGTCGAAGGTGCCGAGTCTAATCGTCTGGCCTCATTGGTGAGTAGTCGCCAGTTGGATGAGATAGTGAGGGCGCAGGTGAGCGATATTGAACAGACAGTTCAGGCGGGCACTGATGTTGTGCAAATGAAAGGGGCGATTCAGGGCAGCATTGAAAGTATTCGCCATCATTTGGCGGATCAGCGGCAGCAGGAAGAACAGCGCCAGGAAGAGCTGGAACAACAATTAAAGTCAGTGAATCAACGTTTGGTGCAGATGGAGGGCGAATCGGAGCGTCTGCGTGCCCGTTTGGCGGAAGAGCGTGTACAGGCAATGACAGATCCGTTGACGAATGTGCCCAATCGTCTGGGGTATGACAAGCAGATTGCGTGTGAGTTTTCACGTTGGCAGCGCTATAACAGCCCGCTGAGTATATTGGTTTGTGATATCGATTTTTTTAAAAAAATTAATGACAACTATGGCCATAAGGCGGGTGACAGGGCCTTGATGGCGATTGCCAAATCTATGGATATGCATATCCGCGAGACAGACTATCTGGCTCGTGTTGGTGGTGAGGAGTTTGTGGTATTGCTGCCTGAAACCAATTTGCAGCAGGCTGAGATTGTGGCAGAGAAGCTGCGTAAGGGGGTTGAGTCCTGTGTCTTTGTCTATGAAGGCAAGCCCGTGCCCATCACTATTTCTGGTGGCATTGCTGAATTTTCAACAGGCGATCAGGTGGATGATGTTTATGTGCGTGCCGATAAGGCGCTTTACAGGGCCAAGGAGCAGGGCAGAAACCGATTTTTGAAACAGAAATAGATTATCGGCTTTCGCGCAGCTTCTTTTCCAATAAAAAGATCTGGCGGCTCATTTGGGTCGAAATCTTGGCCATCTCCTGGCGCAGATACATGTTTTCCAAGTGCATCTGAATGTTAAATGCCATTTTATTCAGAACCTCCAGGTCCTCCTGGTTAAATTCGGAAGAGGCCCTTTTATTGACAGCCTGTATGGCGCCGGTGATCTTGTCGCTGGTGACTGCACGTACGGGTACGCAAAGGGTGTTGTACGTCACATAGCCGGTTTTTAGGGCGACGTTATCGTGTGGCCCCATCTGGCGTTGCATCTCTTTTTCGAAAACGGCTTCGCCGGTTTCAATGGTACGTCCTACCACCGAGCCTTTTTGTGGCACTTCAATTTGACGTTCCTTGACTCCCGTACCCGATTGAACCCAGAGGTTGGCATCAATCGGGTCATGGATGAAAATGCTCAGCCGTTCGCAATTGAGTACCTTGGGAATAATCTCGACAAAAAACTGAAGCAGGGCACGATTGCCGGCCTTTTCCCATGTTTGTTCAATAACGGCTTGTTTTTTCTTTAGTTGTTCAAGTTTGCTTTCCAGCTCAGACCTGTCCATATTCACTCCTGAAAATCAAAATACACTGTCAGACCTACTCTGCTCTTAATGCCACGACCGGGTCAAGTTTAGCTGCCCGGCGGGCGGGCACGACCCCTGCTATCAGGCCGATTGAAATAGCGATTAGCTCGGCCAGCACAATATAGTTTAGCGAAAGCTGTGTCGGCAGTGCCGGCACCATCCAGTTTAGTATTACGGCAGCACTGAGGCCAAGGATTAGCCCGATGACACCGCCAATCAGGCTTAAGGTGAGCGCTTCGCTCAAAAATAGAAAAGAAATCTGCGTTTGGCTTGATCCCAATGCACGTAGCAGGCCGATTTCATTGCTGCGTTCATTGATGGCGATGGTCATGATGGTGAGTATGCCGATGCCCCCTACTAGCAGAGAGATGCCGCCGATAGCGGCAATGGCCATGGTTAGAATGCCGAGAATATTGGCCAGGGTGTCGAGCATTTGTTCCTGGGTAATGATGGTGAAGTCCTCGCTGCCATGACGCGCCTGTAGCAGATTACGGACGCGCTGACTGAGTTTGTTGGCATCTGTGCCGGCCGTGTACAGCAGATCAATCTCCATCAGGCTGTTGCGATTAAACATCTCCAGGGCCCGGCCCGCAGGGATGTAGATGGCGTCATCCAGATCAAAGCCGAGCAATTGCCCTTTTGACTCCATGACCCCGACGACATGGTAACGATAGCCGCCAACGCGGACGCTTTTGCCTAACGGATTCACATTTTTGAATAATTCGCTGTAGAGCTTATGGCCCAGCACAGCGTAGGGCCTGGCGGAGACAGGGTCATCATCTGGCAGGAACTTGCCTAATGCGACATTAAATTGCCAGACCTTGGGCGCCGCATGGGTGGTGCCATATACCGTGGTATGGCGGCTGGTTTTTTGATATTTGACCGCAGCACTGCCCTGGGTGACGGCTACCGTTTCGATGACTTGCGGCAGTCGCCGTAAGGCTTCAGCATCATCAAGGGTGAGGGGGCGGATGTTGCTGATCACTGCGCCGGAAATTCCGGCTGTTGTTGTCTTGCCCGGCATGACGCCAATCAGGTTGGTGCCAAACTGGGTGAATTCTGCCAGCACAAATTGTTGCAGGCCGGTGCTGATTGAGGTCAGCAGGATGACCGCGCTAATACCAATGGCGATGCCAAGGGCGGTCAGGCCGCTGCGCAAGGGGTAGTGGCGGATGGCGGTGAATGAAAGTTTTATCGAGTCGCTAAATCGCATAAGTATCTACCTCCGCCGTGTCAGCGCCTCTACCGGTTTTAGGTGGGCTGCGCGCCTGGCGGGAATGTAACCGAACAAGATGCCTGTCAGTAATGCAAGGCCGAGGCCACCGAGGCTGGCCCAAGTGGGTGCGATGATGCTGAAATCGCTGAATGTCTGGTTGAGCAGGAGGTTACTGCCCACGCCTAGCGCCAGGCCTGCCAGTCCACCGCAGAGTGATAATAGTCCTGCTTCACTCATAAACAGCAGCATAATTTCTGTGTCAGAAGCCCCCAGCGCCTTTAACAAACCAATTTCAGCGGTGCGCTGCGAGATAGCGATGAGCATCACATTCATAATCAGGATGCCAGCCACTGCCAGGCTGATGGCAGCAATCGCGGCAATTGCGAAGGTGAGGGCGGTGAAGATGCGGTCAAAGGTGGCGAGTATGCTGTCCTGGGTGATGACGGTAATGTCGTTTTCGCCGTCATGACGTTTGCGGATGATTTCCTCCACCGCCTGCTTGGCGGGGGCGATGGAATCCCGGCCTTTGGCCTGAATCAGAATCCTGAACAGCGATTCGGTATTGAACAGGGCCTGGGCAGAGGCGACAGGAATGATCACCAGATCGCCAATATCAGTGCCAAGCGAATGGCTTTGTTGTGCCAGCTCGCCAATGACACGGAAGCGCCGCTCACCAATGCGCAGCCATTGCCCCAGTGCCTGCTGATTGCCAAACAATTCTTTGCGCAGGGTGTGGCCAATGACGCAGACGGCCGCACCACGGTGCGGGCCATTCGTACTGATGAATTTTCCACGCGCCAGTGTTAATTGCCTGACC
Organism: Gammaproteobacteria bacterium; assembly: GCA_024277755.1. GTDB lineage: Bacteria > Pseudomonadota > Gammaproteobacteria > Tenderiales > Tenderiaceae > Tenderia. The sequence goes on from JAJRUN010000116.1 coordinate 4,704, forward strand.
TGTTCCATCTCGGCGGTGGTGCCCAGCACTAACACCTCACGTTCACGGGCTTGCCACGATACCGGCGCTGAGCCGATAACCACCGGCGCAACATTGTTTACAGCATGGCTTTGATACAGGGCCAGGGCATCGTCAATGGTTAAATCGCGCGGTATTTCGCCGAGCAAGGGCGGGGCTCCGCCGCTGGTCTCAGAGCGGCCGGGCAGGACGATAATCATATGACTGCCCAGCGTGGTGAATTGTTTTAGTACATACAGTCGGGCACCTTCGCCCAGCGCGGTTAACACCACTACGGCAGCGACGCCGATGGCCATTGCCAGCAGTATCAGCAGGGTGCGCCCCCTGTGGCCAAGCATGGATTGCAGGCTATAGCGGAACACATCCGCCAGCCGCATCATGAGTTGAGATCACTAACGATTTTGCCGTCATCCATGTTTAGACGGCGGCAGGCACGTTGGCCCAGGGCGGGATCATGAGTGACGATGATCAGGGTGATGCCTTTTTGGTTTAGCCCCTCCAGCGCCTCGATGACTTCGTGGCCTGAGGCACGGTCGAGATTGCCGGTGGGCTCATCAGCCAGAATCAATTGTGGTTCAGTGATCATGGCGCGGGCAATCGCCACGCGCTGACGCTGGCCGCCAGAGAGTTGATCCGGACGATGTGTGGCCCGGTCAGCGATGCCCAGTGCCTGCATGGCCGCCTTGGCTTTCTGATTGCGGGTTTCAGGGACTATACCGGCTAGGGTTAAGGGTAGGGCAACATTGTCGATGGCACTGAGGCGGGGGATAAGATGGAAAAACTGGAACACAAAACCAATGTGTTCACGCCTGACTTGGGCCTGCTCATCATCTGCCAACTGGTTGACTGCCTGGCTATTAAAACGATAGTCGCCACTGCTGGGCTGGTCTAACAGCCCGAGAATGTTTAACAAGGTTGACTTGCCGGAGCCAGACGGACCCATGATGGAAATATATTCTCCGGCATCAATATTTAGATTGATGTCACGCAGGGCATGCACGGTTTCTTCGCCAACCTCAAAGTTACGGTTGATATTTGTCAACTCAATCATGGTTGTTGCTGTTCAACGGCGGCGTAGGCCCCAGCTTCCACGCCAGGTCGATCGAGTGAGGTGACCACTTGTTCATTCTCTTGCAAACCTTGCAGCACCTCGGTGTAATCCCAGTTGGAAATGCCGGTTTTGATGTCACGCAGTTGCAGTGTCTCGTCGTTGTGGTTGTAGAGCATGACTTTAGGGCCTTCCATGACCGCCAACGTGGGAATGCGCAGGCTGTTGTGGTGTACAGAGAGAATGATTTCTGCGTCAGCACTAAAGCCTGCCAGCAACCGGGGTGTTTGTTGGGGGGCGTTGAACACAACCTCGATATCGATAGTGCGAGCCTGTTTTTCCCTATCCAGAACATATTCGGCGATACGCCTGACCGTGGCGGGGAATTGTTGTAAACCAAAGGCGTCCATACTGATCCGGGCTGGCATGCCGGCCTTGATGTTGGGAGCGTCAACTTCATCAATTGGTGCGAGCATGTAAAAACAGCTGGAATCAATCAGATCGATGGCGGGCAGGGTAGCGATGCCAGGTGGCGATGGTGTGACATATTCGTTCAGTTCGCTATTGATCTCTGCCACCACACCGCTGAAGGGGGCAAGCAGCAGTGTGCGGGCAAGATTGGCACCGGCCACATCCATGCGCGCCTTGCTGACATTGATCTCGGCGCGTGCCGAGGCGCACTCTGCGCGGCTGGATTTAGCTCGGCTGGCCATCTGATCAATCAGTTCTACCGAGGCCGCTCCGGATGCCTTTAAGCGTTGCAGGCGTTGCGCTTCGCGTTGGGCAATATCAGCCTGAATGCAACTGGCCTCGGCCCTTGCCCGGCTGGCCTGAGCCTCCTGCTCTGCCAGTGTCACCAGAGCCTGAAGATCGTCGTTCCAGAGTGCCAGCAACAGTTCTCCAGCCTTAACATAATCCCCTTCTTTGACTGGCAGGTGGGTGATTTGGCCGCCCGTGGCGGGGGATAGACCAGCGCGGCGGCAGGCCTTGATGCTGCCCGCCCGGGTATTGGCAACGGTGGCTTCAACAACGCCGCGTTCAACCTTGCTGACAGTGACTTGAATGGGCTCGGGCTTTGACCAGAGCATGGTCAGGTAAATGCCTCCGATAGCAACTGAAATGGCGATAATGGCGCGTTTTTTATTTCTGTTCACTATTGACTCCCGCTAGCTTCCAGAATGACAACCTTGTTAATCATTATGGTGTGAGGAGCGTAAAAAATCGAATTATGAGGCCAAATTGAGTAGAATTGCGGTCGCAGCAATAATAAGCAGGAAGATGACTATGAAATGCGCCGTTTATCGCAGTAATAAAAAAGATATGACTTACCTCTATTTACCGGAAGAGGCTGATCTGGAACGGGTGCCAGAGACGCTGATGAAGATGATTTCACCGCTGGAGCGGGTGCTGGAGCTTGATCTCACCCCTGATCGTCGTTTGGCACAGGAAGATGCCGCAGAGGTGATAAAACAGATCAAAGAACAGGGCTGGTTTTTGCAAATGCCGCGTCAGGATTTGCCCGAATTCCTTTCCTAAAAACCACCTTGAAATCGGGCTGCGGCCTGTTTGTCGCTGGCCAGGAATGTGTTGCCACTGAACTGCTGGCTGTTGTTGCAGCAAGAAGGCACGGGATGTCACTGATGCAATGCTCGACTTGTTCAATCCAGTAAAGCACGTTGTCAACACGATTACATTCGATAATGGAAAAGAGTTTGCCTACCATGAAGAACTTTCGAAGGCGATAGAATGCAAGACGTATTTCGCTAAGCCATATCATTCGTGGGAACGGGCCAGAATGAAAATGCCAATGGCTTATTGAGGCAATATTTCCCAAAGTCAATGGAGTTGATTGACGTGACAAAAAAACAAGTTTTAGATGTGGTACACAAACTGAAAAGCCGACCTAGAAAATGTCTGGGGTTTAAAACTCCGTATGAGGTTTTTGAAGAGCTAACGGGAATTAATAAAAAAACATTAACTGGTTATGCATTTATGACTTGAATTCAGGTTTTTCTACAGTTTGAACGAGGCTGTATAAAAACCCATCAAAGCAATGAGCATTCGTCCCAATCCTCTTCATTTTAATGTCACCATCGTCACTCATCTGTCTTCGCCATTCAAACCAAAGACACCGGATTATTCAATTCCCCATCAAAGCCATTGACCGATACGCCTCGCCTAACGCCGCCACGATGGCCATGGCCTGCGTTATTCTCTGATTAGACCCTATTTCCGTCATTGCTTATCTTTTCGTTGTTGCGCACTAGGCAGTATAGCTGCCACTGGCCCTGCACTTTATCTTTTCCCCGCAAGCTAAATCGGTCGAGGCCTTTATTATGGGTGATATTGGCGAACACGGGTTCGACGACGGACATGCGATGGCTGTAGATC
>JAJRUN010000117.1 GCA_024277755.1 Gammaproteobacteria bacterium
CAGTACGTGACTGATGTGCGGAGCAATGGGTGACAGCAACCGCAGCACAATACTGAAGCCTTCGTTGATGATGGCGTCATGGGCTGCGCCTTGCTTGACCGTTGGCAGCACATTCATAATCTTCATGCAGGCGGCCACCACTGTGTTGAACTGCTGTTTATTGAAATCAATCAGCGCCTGTTTAAGAATTTCATGCACCTCACGCCGCGCTGCCTTTTGTTCGTCATCAGCAGTGGCAACATCTACAGGTTGAGCTGCACCCAGTGCCGCCTGATTATTGTGGCCAAAATTCCAGACCTTTTTCAGAAAACGCGCCGCACCATCCACTCCCGAGTCGGCCCATTCCAGTGACTGCTCTGGCGGTGCGGCAAACATCATAAACAGGCGTGCAGTATCGGCACCGTATTTTTCGATCAGCCCCTGCGGATCAACCGTGTTGCCTTTTGACTTGGACATTTTGACTCCGTCTTTCAGTACCATGCCCTGGGTCAGCAGATGATTAAACGGTTCGTCGCTGTCAATCAGACCCACGTCACGCATCAGCTTGTTATAGAAACGGGCGTAGAGCAGGTGCAAAATGGCGTGTTCGATACCACCGATATATTGATCCACCGGCAACCAATATTTGGCCGCTTCACTCAGCATCGCCTGGTCATCTTTTGGCGAACAGTAACGGGCAAAGTACCAGCTTGATTCCATGAAGGTATCGAAGGTGTCGGTCTCACGTTCGGCCGCTGTGCCGCACTTGGGACACGAACATTGTCGCCACTCGGGGTCGGATTTGATGGGTGACTGAATACCATCCAGCTCCACGTCTTCAGGCAGCAGCACCGGCAGTTGCGCTTCCGGCACCGGCACGGCACCACAGCCCGGACAATTCACAATCGGGATCGGCGCGCCCCAATAACGCTGGCGTGAGACACCCCAGTCACGCAGGCGATAGGTTACTTTTTTGCCGCCCTTGCCCTGAGCACTCAAATAATCGGCAATCGCATCAAAGGCTCCCTTGGATGACATGCCACTGAAGTCCGCCGAGTCAATCAGCACACCCTTTTCGGTAAAGGCCTGCTGTTTCAGGTCCATATCCATTACGGTGGTCCGCTTGCCGCGCGCGGTGTTGATGCACTCCTTAACCTCCGGATCTGCCAGTGGCGCGACGACTTGTTTGATGGTCAGGCCATATTTTTTCGCAAATTCCCAGTCGCGCTGGTCATGGGCGGGCACAGACATTACCGCGCCGCTGCCGTAGCCCATCAGGACAAAGTTGGCGACCCAGATAGGCACCTGTTCGCCTGTTATCGGATGAATCGCTTTCAGGCCGGTGTCGATGCCGCGTTTTTCCATCGTCTCCAGCTCCGCCTCGGCGGTGCCCGTCTGTTTGCACTCGTCGATAAAGACAGACAATTCCGGATGGCTCGCGGCGGCAGCCAATGCCAGCGGATGCTCGGCAGCCACGGCGACATAAGTCACCCCCATCAATGTGTCGGGGCGGGTGGTGAAGACGCGCAGCGCCTCATCTCTGCCTTCCACGCCAAAATCGATCTCGACCCCTTCAGAGCGACCAATCCAGTTGCGCTGCATGGTTTTAACCTGCTCGGGCCAGCCATCAAGTTTATCCAGATCGTCCAGCAGCTCGTCGGCGTAGGCGGTGATCTTCATGAAATATTGCGGGATCTCTTTGCGTTCAACCGTGGTGTCACAGCGCCAGCAGCAGCCGTCAATCACCTGTTCGTTGGCCAGCACGGTCTGATCATTGGGACACCAGTTCACGGCGGCTGTCTTTTTGTAAACCATGCCTTTTTCGAACAGCTTGGTGAACATCCATTGTTCCCAGCGGTAATAGTCCGGATTGCAGGTGGCCAGCTCTCTGTCCCAGTCATAACCAAAACCGAGGCGTTTCAACTGGGTGCGCATGTAATCGACATTTTCACGCGTCCACTTGGCTGGCGCGACACCGTGTTTGATGGCGGCATTCTCAGCCGGCAGGCCAAAGGCATCCCAGCCCATGGGCTGCATGACATTCTTGCCCTGCATACGCTGAAAACGGCTGACCACATCGCCAATGGTGTAGTTACGCACATGCCCCATGTGCAGACGGCCACTGGGATAAGGAAACATAGAGAGGCAGTAATACTTCTCTTTTGAAGCATCCTCAATCACGTTAAAGGTTTTGTTTTCTTCCCAGTAGTCCTGGGCTGCCTGCTCAACCGCAGCGGCCAAATATTGCGCGTCCATTGTCACTTTTTGCTCACCAATTCTAATAAAACTACAAAGTTGGAATGATAACGTAAGCCGCCGCTTACTTATACTCATTCACAATACGCTTGCACTTTTTCTCATCAAGTTCAACACTGTAGAGTGTCAATCAAAAGGAGATGACTATGAGCAATGATAGCCGCCCAAATAATGAAAAGCTGGTGCACGCCTATAACCAGATGATGATCCGTGTCAGCGAGGCTCTGACCAAGGCAGAAAAAGCCACCGAGCCACTACTACACAAGGCCATCGACGTCGCTGAGGAGAAAGCAGTGGAACTGGGCGAAGTCACCCGCGAAGAGGCCATCAAGATTGGCGAATTCCTGCGCCGTGACCTGCAGGATGCCGGTAAATACCTGGCCAGCGAAGAGGCGCAGGAACTGAAAGACTGGCTGCTGTTTGATATTGAAATGATCGAAGCCCAGCTGCTGGAGATGTTTCTCAGTGTTGCCGACCGTGCCAAACTGGATATGCTTGATTTTGAAGAACAACTGGCCGAGGCAAGTCAATACCGCACCGGCGAAATCACCGGCCCCGGCACCCTGGTCTGCATGGGCTGCGGTGAAATGCTGCACTTTCATTCCACCGGCCACATCCCCCCTTGCCCCAAGTGCCATGACACCTACTTTATTCGCGCCGAAAAAAATAGCCCTGCATGAAAGCACTATTGCTGTTTCGCCACGCCAAATCGGACTGGGGCCACCCAGAGCAACAAGATTTTGATCGCCCACTAAATAATCGCGGCAAAAAATCAGCCTGCCAGATGGGCCAATGGATGAAGCAGCAACATATTCAGCCTGAATGGATCGTCTGCTCATCAGCACAGCGGGCCAGAGAAACCCTGGCTCTGCTGCGCGAAAGCATCACCATCCCCGACACCCTGGTGCAGTTTGACGAACGCCTGTATCTGGCTGACCTCAGCCGCCTGCGCGAGGTCATGGCTCAGTGCCCCCAAGATATGGGGCAGGTCATGCTGATCGGCCATAACCCCGGCCTGAATGACCTGCTAGGCTATCTTTGCGGCCCCGAGCTACCCTTTTCAGACAAGGGCAAATTAATGACAACGGCAACACTGGCCCAGATCAACCTGCCGGACGATTGGCAACAGCTGGCATCGCAGAGCGGTAAATTGCAGCAACTCATTCGCCCAGCCGAAATCAAACCAATCAATTGAATTTCCGCTGCGGCCATACACCCGCCTGCCAGCTGTTTACCTCGTTCATAAAAAGCCGCTACACTGGCTTTTAACGGGTCATTTCAAACCACAAAAAGTCGAATTATCATGCCCAAGTCAACACCTGAACTCGCCGCCGCCATCGATCTTGGCTCCAACAGCTTTCACATGATCGTTGCCCGCATCCAAAATGGCCAACTGGCGGTGATGGACAAGATCCGTGAATCAGTGCGCCTTGGCAGCGGCATCGATGCCAACAACGTCATTACCGAGGCAACACAGACCCGGGCGCTGGAGTGTCTGAAAAAATTTGGCCAACGGCTGGCCGACTTTCCGCCAGGAAGCGTCCGTGCCGTCGGCACCAACACCCTGCGCAATGCCAAAAACTCAGAGGCATTTCTGAATCTGGCCGAAGAGGCGCTTGGCCATCCCATCGACGTCATCGCCGGTGTTGAAGAAGCCCGCCTGATCTATCTGGGTGTTGCTCACAGTAAAACCGTTGCTGACCAGCAACGTCTGGTAATGGACATTGGTGGCGGCAGCACTGAACTGATCATTGGCAACGATGCCGGCCCCATCTTTATGGAAAGTCTGGAAATGGGGTGTGTCAGCATAACTAAACGCTTTTTTGGCAACGGCAAAATCAGCCCGCTAAAACTGGCCAAGGCACGCACCTTTGCCCTGACCGAACTCGAACCCCATGTACGCAAGTTCAAAAAGCGTGGCTGGGATCAAGCCATTGGCGCCTCGGGCACCATCCGCTCCGTTATCAAAGTCATCAGTGCCGCCGGCTGGAACAGCGACTACATCACCCTGACAGGGCTGCAAAAACTGATCACAGCACTGGCCGAATTTGAGCACATCGAGCAAATCAAACTCGACGGCCTGAGCGATGAGCGGGCACCGGTATTTATCGGTGGAGTGATTGTTTTGCTGTCCACCTTTGAGGCACTGGGCATCAAGCAGATGGAAGTGTCAGACCGAGCCCTGCGTGAAGGCCTGCTGCATGATCTGCTTGGCCGGCTCAGAGACGAAGACATCCGTGACGCCAGCATCAACCACCTTGCCGAACGCTATCATGCTGATCAGGCACAGGCGCAACGTGTCAAACACACCAGCCACTATATTTTGCAGCAACTGACAAACAGCTGGGGGCTTAATTTTGATGAAGCCGAAGAGTGGTTGGGCTGGGCCAGCGACTTGCACGAAATAGGGCTGGACATCGCCCACAACCGCCACAACCAGCACGCGGCTTACATCGTCGAGCATTCAGACCTGGCCGGTTTTTCACAATTTGAACAACGCTTTCTCGCCGCACTAGTGCTCAGCCATCGCCGCAAACTGCCGATTAAACTTTACAAAGAACTGCCCAAACGCATCTGCAAACCGGTCAAACAATTATCCGTCATTTTACGTTTGGCCGTTATTCTGCATCGCAGCCGCAGCGACACACCGATGCCCGATTTCACCCTTGAAGTGTTTGATAAAAACAGCTTTGAATTATGCCTGGAGCATAAGTGGCTGGAACAACACCCGCTAACACAGGCCGACCTGGAAGAAGAGATCATTCATCTGAAAAATATCAACCTGGAACTCAGCCTTTGTCAGGAAGACTAAACACCTTCTGCCAACGATTCCAACAGGGCCTGCTGCACAGAAAAGACAGCTTCGCCATTCTTGCGCTCAGGAAGCGAATAGCTGCCATCAGCCGCCAAAATCCATGCCTGACAATTATCCTTCAAATACCATTGCAGATCCTCAATCACCCGGTCACGCAATGCCTTTATCTCAAACGGAAAACAGGTTTCCACACGACTAAACATATTGCGCTCCATCCAGTCTGCACTTGAAGCATAGACCTCTTCATCACCGCCATTGGCAAAATAAAACACCCGTGTATGCTCAAGAAAGCGGCCGATAATAGAACGCACACGAATATTTTCCGAAACACCAGCAACCCCGGGCCGCAGACGACACATGCCTCGCACAATCAGATCAATCTTAACCCCCGTCTGTGAGGCACGATACAAGGCCTGTATCAATTGCGGGTCAGTCAGTGAATTCACCTTCACGATAATCCGCGCCTTATGTCCCTGACCAACATGCTCAATCTCACGTTCAATTTTATCCACCATGCCCTTATGTAACGTGAAAGGCGAGTGCAATAGGCGATTAAACTTGGCCACTTTGCCGAGACTGGTAAGTTGATTAAAGACCTTCTGCGCATCCAGACCAATATATTTATTACAACTCATCAGACCATAGTCAGTATAAATGCGAGCAGTGCGCGGATGATAATTGCCCGTGCCAAGATGAACATAATGACGCAGGCGTTTACCCTCTCGCCGCACCACCAAAACAACTTTGGCGTGCGTTTTATAACCAACTACGCCATACACCACATGCGCACCGGCATGTTGCAGCCGCGTTGCCAGTGCCACATTGGCTTCTTCATCAAAGCGCGCCATCAACTCAATGATGACCGTCACCTCTTTGCCTGCATGGGCTGCGGCCACCAGCGCATCCACCACGGCTGACTTTGGCCCGGTGCGATACAGGGTCTGCTTAATGGCCAGCACATTAGGATCTTCAGCTGCCTGACGCAGAAAATCAATTACCGGCAAAAAGGATTCAAACGGCAGGTGCAACAACACATCGCGCCGGGCAATGGCCTTGAATATATCCTTGCCTGCCAATTGCTTTGGCAAACGCGGTGTAAAAGAAGGGTATTTCAGGTCAGGGCGATCAACCAAATCGTAAATTTCCTGTACCCGGTTAAGATTAACCGGCCCCTTGACTTGATAGATATCGGCATCCTGCAAGGCGAACTGATCTTGCAAAAACTTAACCAGTTCCTGCGGACAGGTATGCGCCACCTCCAAACGAACCAGATCACCGTAGTGCCGTGTTAATAATTCACCCTCAACGGCACGCAACAAATCATCAATTTCTTCTTCATCAACAAACAGTTCGCTATTTCGAGTGACACGAAATTGATACAAGCCCTCGACCTTCATGCCATAAAACAGGTCATGCGCATGAGCATGTATTACCGAAGAAAGAAATACAAAATCATTAGAGCCACTGTCGGTTTCAGCTGCTGGCAATTGAATCACCCGCGGCAATGACCGTGGCGCAGAAATAACGGCCAGACCGCTGTTACGGCCAAAGGCGTCTTTGCCGGTCAAGGCAACGATAAAATTCAAACTCTTGTTGAGAATACGCGGAAAAGGATGAGCCGGATCCAAGCCCATCGGACTCAATACCGGCTGTAGGGATTCATTAAAAAACTTTCGCAACCAACGCCGTTGCGAGGCACTCCAGTCATTCCGCCGGATAAAACGAATCCCCTGATCTTCGAGCAAGGGGAAAATAGTATCGTTCAGAACACGATACTGAGCGTCAACCAGATCATGAGCACGAACACCGATCTCTTTCAGCACATCCTGCGCCGACATGTTGTCGGGGCCACTATCCATTGCCCCCAGGCTTGCCTTTTGTTTCAGACCGGCAACCCGAACCTCAAAAAACTCATCCAGGTTGGTGCTGGAAATACAAAGAAAGCGTGCTCGCTCAAGCAGCGGCACGCCCTTATCATTGGCCTGCTCCAGCACTCGGCGATTAAATTCAAGCAGACTCAGTTCGCGATTAATATACAGCTCAGGTTGTTTAAGATTGATCGCGTCCATATTTACCACGTCCAATAACAGCGCCATCATAACGCGACAAGATGAAGTTATTATGACGGTATTGCATCGACACCATCAAAGGGGGGGGGGAAACAACAACATCAAACGCCCCATTTTTCGAAACGCTTGCCCCAGCCTTTATAACGCTTGCGACAATATTTATCTAACGCGGCATCATCTTTGAAAAACAGATCAAAGCCATCTTCAGCCGGCATATCGTATTCACAAAAATCATTATCATATTCACGGCAGATCCGCGGGCGCGTGGCGTAAATACCGCAACCACCGCCCGGCAATAAATGACGACAAAGCTGATTGAACAACAGAAACCAGCCATCCTCATCTTTATAAAGTTGAACCTCATCATGCGAAAGCTGCCACATAATAAAATCGAAGTCTTTCATCGAACGCGGCGTATCAATTTGTTGCGACACATAGGTGCAACAGATTGAGCCTTTACAAAAGCTGCACTTATTTTCTGGAGTAATTTTTATTTTTTTTTGCTTGGCCATAGATAAAAAATCTCGGATAAAATTCTAGCGTCACATCCTAAGCGATATAACACAGACATCCAAGCATCACTGCTTTTGTCGGCGCAAACGCCAAATCACAAAAGCAAGTGACAACATTGCCAACGACACCACCAGCCAGTTACCTGTATAGGCATACAAAGTCATTCCGCCACGAGGTTGAATGGTGTCGCTGATGGAAGTCACCTCAAACTGTTCTGCCAACGATTTGATTTTGCCCTTTTCATCAATAATTGCAGTCATACCGGTATTAGTGGCACGCAACAAAGGCCGACCGCTTTCCAGCGCCCGCATCCGCGCCATTTGCAAATGCTGTGGCGGCGCCCATGAATCATCAAACCAGGCATCGTTACTAACATTTACCAAGAAGGTTGCCTCAGGCAGAGTTCTGATCATTTCTTCGCCGAACGCATCTTCAAAGCAAATTGAAATACCGGCATATTGATTGGCCACTTTCAATGGTTTTTGCTCAGCGCCACCTTTGCTGAAGTCAGACATTGGCACCTGCATAAAGGCAACCAGCCCCCCCAGCAGAGACTTCATCGGCAGATATTCTGTAAAAGGCACCAAATGATTTTTATGGTATTGGCCACGCTCGCGCCCAAAGCTCATCATAGAGTTGTAATAGCGACGACCGTTTTCATCCAGGCTCAACATACCAATCAACAAATCAGTCTCGTTCTCTTTGGCCTCGGCTTCAAAATCTTCAAGAAAAGTTTCAACCTCATAATAAAAACCCGGCAGCGCTGTTTCTGGCCAGACCACCAAATCCGCGTCCCAGTGCTTGCGAGTCAAATCAGTATACAACTCTATGGTTGGTCGCCGAACATCGGGGTGCCACTTCAAGTCCTGCGGTATATTGCCCTGCAACAAGGCGACCTTGATTGGCGCACCACTGGGATTGGTCCACTGAGTGACATTTGAAACACCCGCAACAAGCCATAACAGCACCAGCATGGCCAGATAAAAAACACGACCCACCTTGTCGAACAACAAACCAACCAACAGTGCCGCAGTAAATGCCACCACCCAGGAAACCCCATAGACACCGACAAGCGGAGCTAAACCTGCCAACGGTGAATCGGTCTGACTATATCCCAAACTCAACCAGGGAAAGCCGGTCATAAACCAGCCGCGCACCCACTCCATCAACAACCATGCAGCAGGAAACACCAACAACAATTTATAGCGGGTTGTGCTGGCCCCAAACCCCCGTGGCAAATAACGCCCCAACAAATAACCCAGCAGCATTGGAAACAACGCCATCACCATTATCAGCACAACGGTCAGAAAAAGAGACAGCGCCAGACCAACATGACCGTGATAATGGATACTGATAAATACCCAGCTGATACCTATACCAAAAAAACCAAGGCCAAAAAAGAAGCCCCGCCAGAGCGAGCGTGCAGGGGAAGAAAACAACCACAAGGCAAACAACAGTGAACAGGCCAGAATGGAAACTGGCCACCAATCCACAGGGGAAAACGCCAAAGGTGCCACGGCACCGGCAAAAACAGCGGCAAAATCACCTCGCCAACCACGGCTTATGCGCACAAATGTGGCAATGACTGGATTCACATTGACAACCTTAATAAGCGACTCTCGACAAGCAGCGAAAACGGAATTCCCAAATAATCAGATTAACAGCCTTGATCCTGAATCAGGCTCTGCGGCACATCCGCGTCATCAACAAGACCCACCTCAAGCAGATAAATCCGCCGACTGTCTGCGCTCAACACCTTAAAGTGATATTGGCCAAGGGTTGCCACATCTCCACGACGAGGCATGCGACTGAAAGCTTGCATCAGCAAGCCACCAACCGTATCAAAACCATCAGCGCTCAAGTCTGACTTGAAGTATTCATTAAAGTCCTCAACCGGTGTCAACGCTTTGATGATGAAACGCTTATCATTCTGTTTCTTGATATAACTATCTTCTTCAATATCATGTTCGTCTTCAATTTCCCCCACGATTTGCTCAACCACATCTTCAATCGTTACCAGGCCAGCCGCACCACCAAACTCATTCACCACCACCGCCATATGATTGCGATTGGCCTTAAAATCTTTTAGTAACACATTCAAACGTTTGCTCTCAGGCACAAACACCACCGGCCGCAGTACATCACGCACCGAAAAATCATGCCGTTTGTCCTCGATGAAATATGGCAAAAGATCCTTTGCCAAAATCAGCCCCACAACTTCATCACGACTTTCACCAATCACCGGAAAACGGGAATGGCCGGATTCGGTAATGACCGGCAGGATTTCATCAAGAGAGGCATCCTGCTGCACCACCACCATCTGCGCCCGTGGCAGCATGATCTCACGCACCTTCATTTCTGAAACCTGCATCACTCCTTCCATCATGGCCAGGGCGTCCATATCCATCAGATGACGTTGCTGCGCATCGCGCAGCAATTCAATCAACTCAAAACGGTCTTTAGGCTCGCCCGACAACACTTGCCCCAGTTTTTCAAGCCAGGTACGTGTTATCGGGCTACTACTTGGTCGGTCTTCGTTCATTGTCTTTTTTGTTCCTGTTTTAAAAACATTATCTACTTCCGGCTAATTGATAGCGATGGAGAAAAATCATACGGATTGCCAATACCCAGGCCTTGCAAAATTTTTATTTCCAGCGCCTCCATCACCACTGCCTCAACTTCATCAATATGATCGTAGCCAAGCAGGTGCAATACACCGTGCACCACCATGTGCGCCCAGTGATCAATAGGGGGTTTGTTTTGCTGCTGTGCCTCGCACGCAACCACGGCCGCACAAACGACAACATCCCCCAACAACGGCAAGTCTATTCCATCAATTTTTTCAAACGGAAAGGACAGCACGTTGGTGGGTTTGTCTTTGTGGCGATAATTGCGATTGAGTTCTTGAATTTCATCAGCCGTAACGATGCGTACAGTCAGTTCTGACTCATCACGTTGACTATGCAAAGCGGCCTCGACCCAAGTACGAATTAACGCTGGACTGGGAGGTTCGCCATCGTCATCAACGATGGCATATTGAACATCAAGATCAACGTTCATTATTATTTCCGGCGGGATTCCTGATCTGGATTTTCTTTATTATGCGACTCATAAGCAGTGACGATTTTCTGCACCAGAGGGTGGCGCACAACATCTTTCGCTTCATAGAAAGTAAAACTAATACCATCCACACCATCAAGCACATCAATGGCATGACGCAAACCAGAAGCCTTGTCACGCGGCAAATCAATCTGGGTCACATCACCCGTGATAATTGAGCGTGAATTAAAGCCTATACGTGTCAAAAACATTTTCATCTGCTCGCGGGTAGTATTCTGCGCCTCATCAAGAATAATAAAGGCATCATTCAATGTTCGGCCGCGCATATATGCCAATGGTGCAATTTCTATCACTTGACGCTCCATCAGTTTGGCCACGCGATCAAAACCCAACATTTCATAAAGCGCATCGTACAAAGGTCGCAAATAAGGATCAATTTTCTGCGCCAGATCACCAGGCAAAAACCCAAGCCGCTCACCGGCTTCAACTGCTGGCCGAGTCAGGATAATCCGCTGCACATCTTCACGTTCCAATGCTTCAATGGCACAAGCCACTGCCAGATAGGTCTTACCTGTTCCGGCTGGGCCAATACCAAAGTTAACATCATGGCCACGAATATTGTGCAGATAACGTAGCTGGTTATTTCCTCGACCTTTAACCATGACACGCGGTGTTTTAACTATCGATGTTTCTACACTGCTCTTTTTCGCTGTCGGCGGCGGCTCAACAAGCACCGCCGCTGCTTTGTGTTGCAACAGTAAGTGCACATGCTCAGGGGTAATGGCATCGCGTTCAGTCGCCGCATACAGCTCTTTGATAACTGACTCAGCCACCTTTACCAAAGCGGATTCTTTACCAACAACATGAAACATATTACCGCGATTATTAATCTCAACACCAAGACGCTGCTCTAGCTGCTGCAGGTGTTCGTCGAACTGACCGCATAAATTAGCTAAGCGCTGATTGTCTGCAGGATCAAGAAGGAAATCGGATGAGCTTGACTGATCGTTCAATTTTTTTAATTACCCGTTTGTTTTAGAAAAACCATGAAAACAGACTTTCATATGAAAACTAAGCACAGCTCGCAACAGTTTGTTCATGTTCGGCAATCGCAATAAATTCACCGCGTAGAGAGTTGGGTAACGCTTCTGTTATACGAACATTAACAAACCTACCTATTACATCGGCCTCTGCAGCAAAATTTACAACCCTGTTATTTTCAGTACGCCCGGCATACATACTGGCATCCTTGGTTGAATGACGTTCAACCAAAACCTTCTGTTCGCTGCCTACCATGCTCTCACTGATTTTCTGAGCCATGTCATTGATGCGGGCTTGCAGTTTTGCCAGCCGCACTCGCTTAACCTCGTGCGACACGTCATCAGGCATGTTTGCCGCCAAGGTGCCAGGACGCGAACTATAGATAAAACTGAAACAGCGGTCGTAGCCCACATCCTCAATCAACTGCATGGTGGCTTCAAAATCGGCATCGGTCTCACCAGGAAAACCAATAATAAAATCAGATGACATATCGATATCAGGACGTACCTGGCGCAGCTTGCGAATAATTGACTTGTACTCCAGAGCAGTATGACCGCGTTTCATTTGTGCCAGAATACGGTCTGAACCACTTTGTACCGGCAGATGCAAATGACTTACCAGCTCGGGTACTTCGGCGTAGGCCTGGAACAGACTGTCGTTCATCTCCACGGGGTGTGAAGTGGTGTAACGAATTCGACCAATACCTTCAATGGCGGCCACGTAGTGAATCAACAAACCCAGGTCAGCGATTTCACCATCATCCATCAGACCACGGTAGGCATTAACGTTTTGACCTAGCAAATTCACTTCACGCACCCCCTGCTTGGCCAGGGATGCGACTTCTGCAATCACATCATCAAACGGACGACTGATCTCTTCACCACGGGTATAAGGCACCACACAAAAAGTACAGTACTTGCTGCAACCTTCCATGATGGAAACATAGGCCATCGGCCCGTCGGCACGCGGCTCGGGCAAGCGATCAAACTTTTCGATTTCGGGGAAAGAGATATCAACCACCGGGGCGTTCTTCAGCCGTGCTGAATTAATCATCTCAGGCAGGCGATGCAGGGTTTGCGGGCCAAAGACCACATCCACATACGGCGCACGTTTACGAATTGCGTCCCCTTCCTGCGAGGCGACACAACCACCAACACCAATCACAATGTCTGGCCGTGCCAGCTTCCATTCACGCCAAACACCCAGATGGGAAAACACCTTCTCCTGCGCCTTCTCACGAATCGAGCAGGTGTTGAGCAGCAACACATCAGCCTCTTCGGCGTTGCGGGTCAATACCAGACCATGGGATTCGTTCAGCAGGTCCGCCATTTTTGATGAATCGTATTCGTTCATCTGGCAACCAAAGGTTTTGATAAATAATTTTTGGCTCATCATTCAAAGCGCGTTAGCAAATGGCCGCAGATTTTAGCATTTTTCAGAGCCTGCAACCACAAAACCCGCCACTCGGCGGGTTTTGTAACAGGTTACGCGATCACTATTTTGGGTTGGCAGCGATCTTGTGGATACTCAAATCGGCACCGTTATACTCTTCCTCCTCAGTCAGGCGTATGCCAACGACCTTTTTGATCAGCCCATAAACAATAAAACCACCGCCAAAGGCGACCACAACCCCCACCAGGGTACCAATCAGCTGCGACATAAAGCTCACCCCCCCCATACCACCTAGCGCCTCAAGACCAAAGATGCCTGCGGCAATCCCGCCCCAAACACCGCATAGACCATGCAGCGGCCAAACACCCAGCACATCGTCAATCTTCCAGCGGTTTTGGGTCAGGGTAAATGTCCAGACAAACAAGGCCCCAGCTACCAGACCGATAAACAACGCACCCATCGGGTGCACCACATCAGATCCAGCACAAATCGCCACCAGACCAGCCAAGGGGCCATTGTGAACAAAACCCGGGTCATAACGCCCCATAAACAGGGCTGCAAGCACACCACCGACCATGGCCATCAGCGAATTAACCGCCACCAGACCACTGACACCCTCAACAGACTGGGCCGACATAACATTAAAGCCAAACCAGCCAACAGTTAGAATCCACGCCCCCAACGATAGAAAAGGGATACTTGACGGTGGATGAGCTGACATCATGCCATCCTTACGATAACGACCATGGCGCGCGCCCAGCAACAGCACCGCCGCCAAGGCAATCCAGCCCCCCACCGCGTGCACCACAACCGAACCGGCAAAGTCGTGAAACCCATAACCGAAACTGCTTTCCAACCAGGCCTGAAAACCGTAATTGCCGTTCCAGATCATGCCTTCATAAAAAGGATAGATCAGCCCCACCAGGGCAAAGGTGGCTGCCAACTGCGGATTAAAACGCGCCCGCTCGGCAATTCCACCAGACACAATCGCTGGAATCGCCGCAGCAAAGGTTAATAGAAAGAAGAACTTAACCAGCTCAAAGCCATTCTTTTCCGCCAGCATTGGTGCTGCTTCAAAAAACGATACGCCGTAGGCAACACTGTAACCAATGAAAAAATAGGCGATGGTTGAAACGGCAAAATCACCAATGATCTTGACCAGGGCATTCACCTGGTTTTTGTGCCGCACTGTGCCCACCTCAAGAAAGGCAAAACCGGCGTGCATGGCCAACACCATCACCGCACCCATTAATAAAAAGACAACATCACTACCGGACTGCAAGGCTTCCATAACGACTCCAAGATGAATTAAATTCAATTTTGGGGCTTTTAGCAGCAAAAACCGCACCAACCCTGTGCATAACAGTAAAACCAATCAGTTAGAAGTCATATCTCGATAAAAACACGCACGCAACGCACCATATCGACGCAGATAACGAGGGCTATCGCTCAATAACAGTGCAAAACTTAATCCAGCAGAGTTAAAAGATAACCACAAGAACCATCGTGATAGTCAGAAAATTGAACACCAATGCCAGTGTGAAACAAACGGACAACCGTCGCATCAACGCGCACTATCTCTTGCTCATCCGGGCAATAAAAACTCAACCCGACCCGAGTAGATAGAGCAACATCAAGTGAACCAGTCTCTATTCTGGCGCCTTCAAAACTGATATCCCGTACCGTACAACTGACCGCCTGCTGCCTGATAACGTGCAGCAAGACATCCTGACCCACCTTTTTACGCCTGCTCCAACGTCGTTCCATGACGCCTCCAACACGTAAGCAAACTCGAGAAAGTATAAGCACATATTTGTTAAGGAACAAACTAATATGCCGAATTAATTCAATGAATTAGGTATTAAATTAAATGGCCGATATGGATATTGGAAGCACCACCACCTGGAAACAAGCAACATGCCGAGAATTCAGATCATCAACAAGATTTTACCAACGCTACTTGGCATCGTCACCGCTCTCGTTTTCGGCTGGGCTCAGTTTTCAGACATCACGCTATTAAACGCCCTGCAGCAACGCGCCGAATCCATGGCCTACGACCTGCGGCTGCAAGCCGGCATTGGCACAAAGCAACCACCCGACTCTCGTATCATCATCATTGACATCGATGAAAAAAGCCTTGCCGAGCAAGGCCGCTGGCCCTGGCCCCGCAACAAGATCGCCGCCCTTACTGAGCGCCTGTTCGATGCCGGGGCAGTGGTGGTGGGCTACGATATATTTTTTACCGAACCCGAGCGTAATAAGGCCCTGGCCATCGCCAAACAACTGCATAGCACCACCCCGGATGCAGGCCAGCTAATCAACAGTCTGACCAAAATAGCCAGCCAATTCGACAATGATCAGCACCTGGCCGACAGCCTGAGAGGCAACGATGTCACCCTGGGCTATCTGTTTCACAGCGAAAAGACGGCGCCCGTCGGGCAGCTGCCCGAACCATTGCAAATCCTCACCAGCGAACAAGCCAGTCGCTCTGGTATCAAGGCCATGCCCAACTACCCTGCCAGCCTGCCGCTGTTGCAGGACAGCGCCAGCGCCAGCGGCTTTGTCAGCATCTGGCCTGACCCAGACGGGATCATCCGCCGAACACCGATGCTGATCCGTCATGGCAACAACGTCTACGGTTCATTGTCACTCAATGTCGCCAAGCTATATCTGTTTCTGGATAAAGTTGAGATCAAAACCAGCCCCATCAAAAATATCGACATGGTGGACAAAATCATCCTCGGCGGCATCAGCATCCCCACCGATGGCCATGGCTTCGCCTTGGTGCCCTATAAGGGGCCAGCAGGCAGCTTTCCTTATTTATCTGCCAGTGACGTACTCAATGGCAGCGTTGATGAAACCATTCTGGAAGGCGCAATCATTCTGGTTGGCACCAGCGCCGTTGGCATTGCCGATCTGGTGGCCACGCCACTGGACAACATCTACCCCGGCGTTGAGGTTCACGCCAACATCATCCGCAGCATTCTCGATAACGATTTTCCTTACCAACCATCGTGGGCCGATGGCGCCAACCTGATTGCCACCTTAAGCATTGGTCTGGCACTGGCGCTGCTCTTCCCTCATCTGACACCTCTCACCCTGCTCATCAGCGCCGCCGCCATGGCCAGCGGGCTCATTTATAGCAACGTGTGGTTATGGCAGGAAAAAGGCCTGGCCCTAGCCCTGGCATGGCCACTGATTCTAATCCTGGCCTTGGCTGCAGTGAATATCACCTATGGTTTTCTCAGCGAAAACCGCAAACGCTCACAATTAAAAAATATGTTCGGTCAATATGTGCCCCCTGAACTGGTTGACGCCATGTCACAGACATCTGAAAACTTTGGCTTTGAAGGTGAGAGCCGCGAGATGACCGTGCTGTTTGCCGACATCCGCGGCTTTACTGCTCTATCGGAAAAATTATCGCCATCAGAGCTGCGAGCCCTGCTCAACCGTTATTTCACCCACATGACCGAAATCATATTCGAACACCACGGCACCATCGACAAATACGTTGGCGACATGGTGATGGCCTTCTGGGGCGCACCACTTAAAAACCCCGACCACGCCAAACACGCCATCAAAGCAGCCATGCAAATGTTGCAAAAAACCGCCGAACTCAAACCCATTCTGATGGCCGAGGGTTATCCTGAAATCGATATTGGCATTGGCCTCAACACAGGACTGATGAACGTCGGCGATATGGGGTCAAGCTATCGCCGCGCTTACACCGTGCTGGGCGACAATGTAAACCTCGGCTCACGCATCGAAGGCCTGACCAAGTTTTATGGCACTGGTTTGATCGTCAGTGAAACCACCATGACCGGACAGGATGAGTTTATCTTTCGTCGACTTGACCTGGTCAAAGTCAAGGGCAAGACCGAAGCGGTAAACGTTTTTGAACCGCTATGTCTGAAAGAAGAGGCCACAACAGAGTTGCTTGATGAACGACAACAACACGAACAGGGCTTGGCGGCTTACCTGAAACAAGACTGGTGTCAGGCTGAACAAATCTTCAATCAACTCAAACAACACCACCCCGACACTCGGGTTTACAGCTTATATCTGGAACGCATCAACGAACTACGCCAGCGTGATCTTGCGGCAGAGTGGGATGGTGTTTATGAACGACGCGAGAAATAATTCAAGCCGATCAAAACCATTGAAGCAATTTTTCATATCTCAAACGCCTCACATTTCATCCCTGTCATCAGTGCCGCGCCGTCAAGCATGACTGGCAGATTCCTGCGGTGTTAATTGTAAATAATTGTCGTAATCACGCTTGGCCTATTGAAGTCGATGACTGCGTTTATGTATTCTCCCCCCGCAATTAGCCCGGTGTTTCAACCCTCTGTTCGAGGCTGAATTACCTGGCAGCGCAGGCGGCCTGAACCGTATGCACGTCAACGTTAAAATAAAAAGGGGAGAACCATGGCGACGAAGGCATTTTTCATTCAGCGCTTGAATGATCACATTCAGTACCTGAGGAAAATCCAGGCCACCCTGAATGGCCGAGGGGACTTTCAGGGCACAACGCATACCGAGTGTAAACTGGGCTGCTGGCTTTTCGGTACGGGGTCTGATGAAGCAATGCTGGTTGGGGCGGATGCAAAAGCATTATTTGATACCTTGATCGAACCCCATGAGCGCTTTCATCTTGCCAGCCGACAGGCGCTGGATAGTCAGCAGGCCAATGATATGGCGAGTGCTGAAGCAGCATTGACCGAGATGCATAAGCTCTCCGCCATTTTAGTCAACAAACTGCTCGAACTGGACAGGCTGGCCAACCTCTCTAACAACCACCACCATTCTGGCAAATAAGAAACACCCCCAAAGAATAATCGCCAGCCGTATTTGTAAACTGATAGCTTCCTGCCAAGGCCTGAGCGGTTGAACCGGTCAAGACCAGCGTCATATCCGTTCCAGTAGTTATGAGTGACTGGCCCGCTCCAATACCGGATATCGATGTAATAGGCACGGCTATCTCACCCCCCAGCCCCAGACTGCCGCTAAAACTTGATGTCCAGGTCCCGCCACCATCACTAAAATTGAGCGCACCGGAAGTCAAATTGGCCGTATCAAAATCCATGGTGGCAGTAAAACTATCCAACGTGGCGCCACCATTGCTTCCGCTGGCATCAAACACAAGCGGCACGTCATAAATCACCGCTCCTGTTCTTGCCGCAATTGCCGCATCAGAGCTAGGGGTCACTGTCATCCAATGCAAAACATCGGTTTGCGGGGTAAAGCTGCCAGCGTTAGCAGGATCATTGTAAGCTTCGTAAGATGTTGCGGTGCCATTCCAGTTACCCCAATTAACTTCATAGCTGGGTGTTCCTGCAATCGGTGTGCTTGAATTTATTAGCGCAGCCCCACCCGCTTTCAACACATCTGAAAAGGTATCTAACTTAAATGTATCTGAGCCCAGCAATTCGCCGTTCAAACCAATAATGGGTTGACTGCCCCCAGCCCCCGAACTGCTTGCACCCAGCTGTGAACCAAATCCGGCACTACCAATCAAAGCAACACTATCCATACTCAGCACCTCGGCATTCGTCAGCCGTACATCACGCTCGGCAACAAATGCCCCCTGGACATAAGTCGTTGGGTCAGCGGCCAACTCAAGATCAAAGGCTCCCGCCACTGCACCGGCATTAACACCGGTAAAACTCAAGGCGATATTACTATTGATGGCTGCGGCTGAATTATTGAAATAGGTATTACCATAAGCGGTAATATTCAGATGCGACCCCTCAACATTACCACTATAAAACACCTGCCATTCGATGGTCGAGGCAAGGGATGCCACATATAGATAGCCTGTAAAAGCCGCTGTATCAAAATTCACGTCAAGATAATTATTATGGTAAGACAGGCTTCCGCCATCGTAGAGCCCAAACACTTCAGCCGTTGAGGCATAACGTGCGCCACCGGACATACTGGCCATAACAGCATTGGTTGTCGGCAACACCGTCATCCACACCAGCGGATCGTTGACAACAACCGACAGGGCTGGGGCAGGATCAAAAGACGATAGCTGCCACAAATTACCCGCCCCCCAAATTCCCCAGGTAACGGGATAAGCGCCGTGAGTGGTTGGTGCAACAAGCTCAGCAATACCATTCCGGCTCACCACTTCGAGGAAAGGCGTGGTGCTGTACGCAGCATCCATAGGCACAAAACCATTGAATGCAAAGATGGGATCAGTCCCTGCCGTGGCTCCACCAAAAACCACATCACTGCCCGCCAGGGCATTTGATTTAACCACCAAACCAACACGATCAATACTTGCCTGCTGTGCCGCCGTCAGGCGGACATCCTGCACTGGCGTATCATCAACCAAAAACATGCCCTCAACAAAATTATTGCTGTTGCCGGTTTGTTCAACATCAAACATACCGAGAAACGCATTGCCATTGGTACCACTAAAAGCGCCATCGATATATCCACTAACACCAGCAGCACTATTAAATTCCCCCCCGGTCACATTCAAATAAAGCCGTGGCCCGGTAGCTGAAATATTACCTGTCACGTCCAGAAACCAGGCGTCGTTATTGTAAATATGAATTTGCCCATCAACTTGAGCCGTACTAAAGTCCACCCCCAGTCCCATGTACAGATTAGCTATCGGGTTCGATGTCCCCTGCCCCTCACCCACAAACCCCAGTACATTCCCATATCTGACAACACCAGTGCTCGGCAGGCCTGCGCTCGGCAAATCCAGGGTTGACCAATAGACCGGGCGTTGAAATGTAGTAAATTTATTCGGGTCAATCGCACTGTCATAAGAATAAACCGGGCTTGAAACCCCACCCTGCCACCCCCCCCAGCTCACCGAATGTGAAGTATCGATGCTAAATGTCTGCAACCCCGTGGTAACAGCCGTGGTTGTTAAAGCCAGATCACTTTGCCTGAACACATTAAGGGGGGCCGTAGTGCTATAACCTGCCTGGCCGGGCTCAAGCTGGTTATCAGTAATCACCGGAATACCACCACTGCCATCGCTAGACTGGCCAATAAAAGCTGGGCCCAACCCCGCACCTGTAGCAAAAAGAAATCCCAATCGATCCAGCGTCACGCCTTCCAGGCGCACATCACCCATAGCAGCAGCATCAACAACAAACACACTATCAACATAAAAGCTTGGCGAACCGATGACTTCGAGTGACAACATGCCAGCCAGGGCCTCGGCATTCGTCCCGGTAAAAATTGCACCGCCCCCGCCATCAATGAAAGACGCACCATTATATAAGCCTGATACACTATTAATATCCAACCCCGAAGCAAACAAGCTGCCACTTAAATTCGCATCCCAAACAGCATTTGCCGCAGTATAAATTCTCGCATTACCCAGAACACTAGCCGTATCAAAATCAACATCCAGACTCATAAATAAGTCAGTGACCGCAGCGCCAGTAGAGCCCGCGCCGCCAAAGGCAATGACATTTTGATAAACTATTTTGCCCGATTTTGCTGCAACTATTGCAGCGGCAGCCGGCTCAACCGTTAACCAGTGAACCGGCTGAACAATATCAGTCGCAATCACTGGGTTGTCTGCATTGATTGCCAACATTGCCGCCTGCGCCGCCGAGCCGTCCCAAATACCCCATGACACAGGATAGACAGCATCGGCATACAGATTTAATTCAGGCGCAGCCCCCTGGCTCAACACGGTAGTAAAAGGTGAGCTTTGAAACTCAGGCTGGTCAGGCGCAAAACCATTCTCGGCAAAATAGCGATTACCACTACCATCAAGCCCGGCCTGGCCAACGTAAACATCAAAACCAGGCAAGTCAAAATCAACAAGTTGATACATTCCAAGTTGATTTAAGCCAACACCTTTTAATCGCAAATCACCAACAACAACAGCATCATCGACCACTGCCAGCCCCGCCACATAAAGTGTTGGATCGTCGATTGCATTAAAAGCAAAACGGCTGACAACGGCTTGGGCTGCATCACCCGTTAACAACCCATTAAACTTACCCTGAACAGCATTGCCATTAACATCTCCCGTAACCGTGTTGAAATCCAGCACCGGCCCGGCAAGAACACCCGACAAACCCAGCTGCCAAAGTTCGCTGGGGGTGGAAATTGTGACCGAACCGTCAGCCAGCGCCGTATCAAAATTTACATTCAGGCTCATAAAGAGATCAGCGATGCCACCGCTGTTACCCGCACCGACAAAACCAAGCACATTGCTGTAGTTGACCAGACCGGTACGGGCAATGATCGCCTCAGGCAGGCTGGCAGTAGCGGTGCCCCAATAGACAGGCTGCTCAATAGCAGTGAAAACAGCATTATCGCTGGCATCGGTATGCAGTTCGGCGGGAGCCGCAACCGTTGCCTGCCACACCCCCCATTCAACACGATGATTGGCGTCGATAATCAAAGGGCTAACCGTTATTGCCGGCGCCACCCCCTGTGTCAGCACATTAACAAACGACTGGCTATCAAACCCGGCCTCAGATGGAGCCAAACCATTATCGGCAATATAAAGTTTACCTCCGGCATCCAGCCCCGCCCTGCCACGGGCAATCATGCCATTAAAACCGCCGCCACCGCGCACCGCCAAGCCCAGACGATCAAGCGTTACGTTGGTTAAACGGACATCGATGACTGGCGGAGGCACAGGATCAGTCACGGGACCAGTGACGGGGTCGGTCACGGGGTCAGTCACAGGGTCAGTAACGGGATCAGTCACAGGATCAGATACGGGGTCAATCACAGGGTCAGTGACGGGATCAGTCACAGGATCAGATACGGGGTCAGATACGGGGTCAGATACGGGGTCAGATACGGGGTCAGATACGGGGTCAATCACAGGGTCAGTGACGGGATCAGTCACAGGATCAGATACGGGGTCAATCACAGGGTCAGTGACGGGATC
>JAJRUN010000118.1 GCA_024277755.1 Gammaproteobacteria bacterium
CGGACATCCACCGGCAACCTTTTTGAAATGAATGTCGTACGGCAGGGTTGGTGCTGGCCGGGATTTCGTAAAATCTGCACAATGTTGTCAGGTGGTGGAGAAATCACCCACAAACACGCAACAATATCCATGTTATTTATATGTGAGTTAGCCCCGCCCGAAACCGTGGCTTATTTCATGGGTTTTCGGGCTGGCACTAAGTAGCCAGTACATGTAAAACCCGGCAAATCCATTTATAGCCAGCACATCAGCCAGCCACCCAGCCTCCGGGCAAAGGTAGCCAGCCATATTTTTTGGTTCGGTACTTTTGTTTAAGGAGGTTTTTTTGTGGTTCGCTTTTCCCTTTCCACTATATCTTTGTGGGTAGTGACCCTGGTTCTGTTTGAGCCGGCAGTTGCCGAGCGGAGTATCGCAGAGATCACCATACTGCGCGACGTAGTCGTCACCGGCACCCGTACCGAGAAACCGGTGTTGGAGGCGCCGGTGCGCACGGAGGTGGTGAACCGCAAGGAGATCGAAAAGACCCATGCCCGCGACCTGAAAGAGGCACTGGAGGATGTGCCCGGTCTGCTGATCAAGCCCATCCACGGCAAGAGTGGCTTCGAGGTCTGGTTGCAGGGGCTGGATTCTGAACGGGTGCTGGTCGTTATTGATGGTGAACCCATAACCCCCAGCACCGGATCCTCGGTAGATCTCAGCCAGATCGGCACGATGAATATTGAGCGCATCGAGATTGTCAAGGGCGCCACCTCGGCACTCTACGGCAGCAATGCCATGGGAGGTGTCATCAATATCGTCACCCGCAAACCGTCGAAGCCGTTGAGTTATCAGTTGAGTCTGGATGGTGGCAGCTACGGTGACAAAAACCTGAGCGGTGATTCCAGTGACATTAGTACCCGCCGTCTGGCAGCCTACCTGGCGCTCAAGCGGCCCAGTGGATACCTGCAATTCAACGCTGACCTGCGTGACAAAGACGGTTATACCCTCGATCCAGACACTTTTCGTTCCGAAGGAGAGGCGGGTACCAAAACCAATCTTGACCTGCGTCTGGCCTGGACGCCGGATAACAAAACTGAAGTCTATATTGCACCACGCTACTACCGGGAGAATATCAGTAACAATCTTGAACCCGTATTTTCCCCCGGGCGTGGTTATGTTAACAAGCAAAAAAATGAAGATGCCAGCAGATTCAGCACCACGCTGGGTGCTGAACGCAAACTGGATAGCGGCGGTCGGCTGCGTGGCTGGCTGCTGCGGGAGAACTGGCGTGATGTCACCCAGCAAGATTCCATTAACACCGTGGAGATAGAGCAACAGCGCACCGCAGAGATTGATACTTATCGCGCCGAGTTGCAATGGGACAAACCTCTGAGTGAGAAGCACGTTTTCACCTCGGGATTGTTTCTTGGCAAAGAGACCATGGAGCAATACCAGGGGACGGGTCAGATCCGCGCCCCCGAACTGGATGGCGAGGAGAAACGCAACATCGAGGCTTACCTGCAGGACGATATATTTATTGGCGAACGATGGGAGATCGTGCCGGGGATTCGCCTGCAGCAGGACAGTAGTTTCGGTTTTTACGCTGCGCCCAAAATCAACGTCATGTATACGCCAGACTGGCTTGCCGATATCACCACCAATGTGCGTATGGGCATTGGCCGTGGCTACCGGGTGCCCAACCTGAAAGAACGTTTTTTTGTCTTCGATCACAGTCAATTGGGTTACATGATCATCGGCAACGATGAATTGCAGCCGGAGAGTTCCGATAGCTACCAGTTAGGCATCGAGTTTGCGCGTCCGGATGAATTTCACGCCGACATCACCCTGTTTCACAACCGGATCAAAAACCTCATCGACACCCGCATCAATCCTGACAAATCAGTTCAGACCGGCCTGAACATTTTTGATTACCAGAACTTCGCCCGCGCCATGACCCGGGGGGTTGAGTTCAGCGGCAAGTTTTATCTAGGCCGTTTCGATATGAAGGGCAGTTATACCCGGCTTGATAGTGAAGACCTTATTACCGGAAAAACGCTGAAAGAGCGTCCCCGCCACCAGGTCAAGTTGGGCATTGATTACGAGAACAAGGCATGGGGCAGCACGCTGACCCTGCGTGGTGTCTACCAGAGCAAGGAATTTTTTAATGTCGACAATTCGCTGGAGTCGCCCGCCTGGACCACCTGGGATCTGAAGCTGACCCAGGCCGTTGGCAAAGGATTCAAGGTGTTTGGGGGTATCGACAATCTCACAGACGATCACCGTGACCCGAATGTCCGCCATGACAATCGACCAAAGAGTGGCCGCTTCATCTATCTGGGGGTGCGTTTCGATGGTTGATGAAAGACATCCCTGTATTTCACCCCTTCGGAGTCGCTTTGCGGTTCCCCTTCTTGTCGATAAGAAGTGCTCCCGATGGATTGGTGATGAAAGGCATCCCTGTGCCGAAAAAACAAGCCACGCCGATGAGGCACGCACTAATCAACTCACTATTCACTCACTAAACAAGGGTCAATAAAAGATGAAATCACGCAAGAATTTAATGGGGCTTTGGCTTTTCATACCGCTGACGCTGGGCGCAATGTCCGGTTGTGGTGGAGATGGCAGCAACAGCGACAACCCGAACCCGCTTTCCGATACCTTGGGATCAGTACAAATCGACGCGACGGCAGGTGGATTTGGCACTGATCCAAATGATTCGGCCAACAAATATACCTACTTTAACCTGGATAGCGGTCAGGTCATTGAATTAACCGATAGCGAAGCCGCCGTATCCGAGAATTGGCACATCGCCTTTAAGCGCACGAACGTCAAGTTAAATGGGGGTGTCTCAGGACCAGCCAGCGTCAAGGGTGTGGTTGCTGATGCTCAAGATAACTTTTATGACGGTAATGGTGACCCCGAGAGTTCGGTTTTTCTCAATGCGACGGCAGCAAGCGAATGGACAGCGTTCGATGGCGTTACCAGCACCGATGACCTCTCCTTTGTGGAAGATCGCAATATCCCTTACATCAAAGGCGATGGCAGCAGCGAGGGTTGGTGGCTCTATAGCGGCCCGCCGGATCACGGCGTTTCCGCCAATCCGGATCAATGGTGGTTGATCAAGTCGGCATCGGCTGATAGCTATGCCAAATTCCACGTCACCGATATCGTACAGGCCAGCAGTGACATCACCCTGGATCTCTTTATTCAGGGCGCGACGGAAAATGCCTTTTCAACCACGGCAACGACATGGACAGCCGCCATCGGCGTCGCGGATGGCAGCAAGTGCTTTGATATCGATGCCGCAGCGGAAGTGGATTGCACCACAGCTGCCGCCGACTGGGATATCAAGGTGGAAGTCGCTGGTCAGTCTTGGAATATCTGGACCAACGGCGCTGTATCCGGCAGTGGCAGCGGGGGTGCTTTTGGTTCGTTTGATACCACAGATATTGCCGGCTATGTCAGCGGTACGGCCAGCCCCAGTGGAACGGACATTAGCGAAATGTACGGACAGGACAGCGTGGGCGGTGCCTTCAAAGACAATACCTGGTACGCCTATAGCCTTCAGGGCAACAGCAAGTTGTGGCCCAACTACCGCGTCTATGCCATCGACACTGGCTCAGCGCAATACAAAGTACAAATTCTCAGTTATTACAATGCTGCCGGAACCAGCGGCCACATCACCCTGCGCTATGCCCCGGTGCTTAGCGCCGAGACGGTCAACGTCACCCTGGAAGAGTGGAGCATTTCACTGGATAAAACCACCATCAAGGCCGGCAACATCAGTTTTCGTGTGAGCAACAAGGGCCCGGATGATGTCCATGAATTTGTCGTCGTCAAAACCGATCTGGCACCGGATGCGCTGCCAGGTGATTCGCAGAGTGTCGATGAAAACGGCGCAGGCATCGAAATTATTGGTGAAATCGAAGGCATAAAGGTCGGTACCGACGTGCATGTCACCGCAATGGATCTTGATCCCGGCAACTATGTGTTGATTTGCAATATCTGGGACGAGGATGAGCAGGAATCGCATTACCACGAAGGCATGCAGGTCGCGTTTACGGTGACTGCCAACTGATTTGGAATCACTCGTGTCTCTCTTACGAATATAACGAAAGCGAAAGAGAGAGACGGGCTCTGTTTCCGAGGATATTTTTATGACGTTTCCTAACTATAACACCGCATTGTTTTGTGCCATCACGTCACTGTCAATACTGTTGCCGGGATGTTCTCAAGACGAGCCGAGCAATGAAGAAGCGCAGGATGTCGTGAGTAAAAATGTTCGCAGCTTACAGATTGCCCAGGACATCAACCCGGATCCACGCATTGTGGAAATCAATCTGGAAGCGAAAGAGAGCACTATTGAAATTGCCCGGGGTGTTTTTTCACAGGTCTATACCTATAACGGTATGGTTCCCGGCCCGGTGATCAAAACCAATATCGGCGACACTCTCATCGTACATTTTACGAACAACCTTCCCGAACCAACAACGATTCACTGGCATGGTCTGCGTGTGCCGGCGGATATGGATGGCTCGACCTTGTCACAACACCCGGTTCAGCCGGGGCAATCGTTTCGTTACGAATTTACAGTCGAAGATCCTTCGCTGTTCTGGTATCACCCGCACGTACGTACCGATGTGCAGGTGGAGATGGGGTTGGCCGGGGCATTGCTGGTGTCGGATGATATCGGGCAGCCACACTTGAAATCGCTCAACGACATCAGGCAGGATATCTTGATCCTGGACGATATTCGTATCGAAGCGAGTGGTGAAATCTCCCCTGAAGGTGACGGCAAACTCTTGTGGCTGGTTAACGGCCTGGAGTTGCCAAAAATGGAGGTTGTCTCCGGTGAGCCGCTACGCTGGCGGCTGGTTAATATCGCCAATGAACGCTCTATGCGAATCGAAGTGCCGGAGCACAAATTGATCCGGGTGGGTGGTGATGGTGGTTTGTTGGAAAAAGCCATTACCGGCCTTGATGACGTTACCTTGGTTCCCGGCGAGCGTGCAGATATTGTGTTGACACCAGTGGGCGAACCCGGCAACGAGTTGATCGTCTACCGGAAAAAAAGCGGCACGAGCAATGCCAGGGTTCCGTTGATGACCCTGGTGTTTATCGAAGGTGGCTCTTCAGAAAGGCCTGTTGACACACTGACCCTGCCCGAAACACTACGCACCATAGAAGCCATCGATATTAGCGATGCGATTGAGCAGACATTCGAATTCAGCCACGGCACGCCCGATGACGAAGGAAATGTCCGTTTTCTCATCAATGGAAAAACCTTTTCCGAGCTAACACCACAAGATGCACCCGATGCCAAGATCGGTGAAACCCAGGTTTGGAATCTGCTGAACACCACTGCCATCGACCATCCCTTTCACCTGCACGGTTTCTTTTTTCAGGTGCTGGAAACCATCACCAGAGACGCTAAGGGAAAGCTGATTGAAACAACCCCGGCGTCCTATCTGGAAAACAAAGATACCGTCGATCTGCCGCGCCGGCCTGGTATGAGCGGAACCAGCACAACGGTCAAAATAGCCGTCAGTTTTGATGCGTCTTCAGGAAGGACAACGGAAGAGACCGTCGCCTATGGTGGCCTGGATGCCATTATTAGCGCCGACCTTGACAGAGATTTAAGAGGCCGCTCGGGTGGCTGGTTGTTTCACTGCCATATTCTGCCTCACGCCACACGGGGCATGATGTCCTATGTTGAAGTAGGGGGTGGCCAATGATGTACGTACCGGAAAACAAAGCGAGATAACCGATGATGACAAAAGAGCGCTTGGATGAACTAGATCGGCTGGTGTTGGACGCCATTGACGATTGCCAATATTACGGCTTGGCGGAGAATCATGTTTTGGAGTTCTGGCGTGGCGCCAAATTGATTGTGGATGAACTGAAAATGGAGACCGGTATCTGGGCAAGCAGCATAATGAACAATCCGCCGGAAACGGATTGAGAATACGCAGCAACCCCGAAGAGATGAAGTACAGGGATATATTTCATCAGTAGCACTGTGGATTCTCATACTTCTGGCACTGAGCACATTGTCCGCTTGTGACGGTAGCGATGACTTCCCAACTGCAAGTAGCACCTGTCTCACGATATAACTGTTAATGTCGCATTGAGCGAGTGGGCAGTGACACCTGATAAAACCACGGTCAATGCCGGTCCGGTGACCTTCAACGTCACCAACAACGGCCCGGCTGACGTACATAACTTAACTATTGTGAAAACCGATCTTGCGTCTGCCGATTTGCCGGTGGATGACAATGGAAACGTGGACGAGAACGGCGCGGACATCACTATTATCGGCGAGGTCGGAGATAATATTAAAGTTGGTGAGAATTCTCAGGCAAATTTTTATCTTGAACCGGGTAACTATGTGTTGATTTGTAATATCTGGAATGTGGGTGAGCAGGAAGCACATTTCACCGAGGGCATGTTTGTCGCCTTCATAGTGCAGTAGTTTGACAACCGTTTTTTCCGCTTCCCCACCCTCAGAGTCCCTTTAATGAAGAGAGTTACCCTCCCTCTCCTCTCCTTAAAGTCGGAGAAGCAGCTTTTAATTCAATACAGGAGATTTGTTAATGAATCATTCGTATGACGTGCATGCCACGCCCTTTTTTCACAGTTTGTTGTTTGCTTTATTGACTGAAATTTTATCTACTGGAGGCTTATATCATGATTGACACTTCTCAAATCGAAACGGTGATGTACCAGATTTCCAATCTGTTGTTACCCCCGGTACTGATTGTTATCGGTGCACTGTTCCTCTATGCGTTTTTTGTACTGGGTGTTTTTGCTGCCCAGTATTGGCAAAGATCCAACAATAGCAAAAAATACCAACAGGCGATCCAAACCATGGCCACAGATGTGTGCAACATGAAACCCGTCAAAGGCTATCGACTATTCAGTCATTTTCAGGGCTATCCCACATCAACAACAATGGATCTTGAAATATTTGCCATAAAAAACCTGGAGAAACAGCGCATAGTCACACGTATCGCACCCATGCTAGGTCTGGTTGCCACAATGATCCCGATGGGGCCGGCATTAAAATCACTTGCCGATGGTAATATCCAGGGGATCAGTGAAAATCTGATGATCGCCTTTGCGGCGGTTATCTTTGGTCTGGTCACAGCCTCAATCACTTTCTGGACAGCCAGTGTCAAAAAACGCTGGCTGGTTGAGGAGCTGAATGACCTTCAACCCCACCTGGAGCCGTCATCATGAAACGTCTGCTGGATGAAGATGAAGAGCTGAACCCTATTCTCTCGGTGGCAAATCTGGTGGATGTATTTCTGGTCGTGATTGCCGCGCTGCTGATTGCTATCGCACAGAACCCTATGAACCCCTTCTCCGCTGATGATGTGACCGTGATCAAGAATCCCGGTCAGGCAGACATGGAGATGATCATCAAAAAAGGTGAAAAGATTGAACACTATAAATCCAGTGGAGAAATCGGGCAAGGTGAAGGATCACGGGCTGGCGTGGCTTATCGCTTAAAGAATGGCTCGATGATTTACGTGCCGGAAACCACATCAGATCAGGAGTAGATATCATGAGCAAAGAGCGCATAACGGAGAGTTATTGTTGTCCGAGTCCTAAGCCACCGCCCACGTATTCCGCCCGGCAGGTAAGCTCCATATGAAGACAGTCTTATATCTTGTCGCCATACTGACTTTACTAACAACGGGAAACAGCCTTGCCAATGAACCAACCCAGCCACTGAGCAGCACCCAGCCGCCAATTCAGTCGCCCGAGGTAAAACTTGTTGCGCCGACAACGGCAGCCGAAAAACAGGTACTGTTAATAGGTATTGGTCACAACAATAAAGGGCGCCTGAATCTTTTGCAGCAAAGCCTGGCCAGATTTGATATTGCGATCAGCACCCAGAGCGCAAAAGGTATAAATCATGGCCAGTTTATAAAACTGATGGCGATGTATGATTTGATTCTACTGGAGGGACTGAACCAGGTTGAGAGCCAAAAAGCATTCAACCCCTATGCAGATATCATGGCAAAAGACAACTCGACAGCCATCGTCTCCTTGCGTGACCCCAAAGGTAAAGCTAATGCTAATGTTACGCTCAAACAGGCTCAAGTGCTGGCCGACTATTATGTCAACGGTGGACGGAAAAATTTCGATAATATCGGGGTGTTTATTGCTGCAAATATTTTTTCACTGAGCAAAGACCAGCTCGATGAAACGGTTTATTTGCCAAAGACAGGATACTATTATCCTGCAATAAAGAAATCTTCTGCCATTGGCCATGAACAGAGTTCAATAAAAAAGGCGGTTAACAGCAACAGCCAGATATTTTTTGATCTGCTGGGTCGCCAGGACAAACAGCCGATGATAGCAATCACCTTCCATCGTGCAGCGATTGAAGCCGATGATATGGCAGTAATCGACAATTTAATCGCACGTATTGAATCCCTGGGGGCAAAAGCCTACGGCGTATTTGAACATAGCGTCGAAACAGAGACCAGCTATCTACCCCTGTTAATGGATCCTCTCGCCAGGCCGGATATAATTATTAACTATCGTTCCATTCACTATGCAGAAAAACGTAAGGAAGAGTTCATCGGACTAAATATTCCGGTCATTCAGGCCATAAACTATCAGGGCACAGCCGATGAGTATCATGATGATCACAGCGGTATCAGCTCTACGATGACCGCTTTTTTCCTGGTAATGCCGGAAACTGCGGGCACGGTTAACCCGATTGTTCTCGCAGCAAATTCTGAACAGGGACGGAAAGCCACAATACTCGAACAGCTCAACGCGCTGGCCGAACGAGCAGTGAAGCATGCCAGACTGGCTCACCTCGGAAACAGTGAAAAAAAACTGGCTGTGATGGTTTGGAATTATCCGCCCGGTGAACATAATATTGGCGCGGCGTATCTGAATGTCCCCACATCGCTTAAACACACCATAGACAGTCTCAAGCAGGCAGGTTATACAGTCAACACCACAGACGAACAATTCTTTATCGAAGGTGCAAATTTGCTGCTGCGCCCTGTCTATCGCAAGGAAGATACCAGCCACCTGATTGAAAAGGGTTATGCCGATTATCTACCGTTATCGGTTTATAAAAAATGGTTTGCGACCATTCCAAAGCAGGTTCAGGACAGCATCAATCAGCGCTGGGGGACTCCCAGCCAAAACAGACTGCTGACAGAACGAGATGGCGAACAGTATTTTATTATTCCACGCATGAAACTTGGCAATCTTATTGTGCTGCCAAAGCCATCCCGATCCGATGGTGAAGACGGAAAAGCCAGTTTGTATCACAGCATGACGATACCTGTTAACCACTATTATCTGGCAGTCTACCTGTACGTCACTACATACTATGGCGCCGACGCGATCATCCATTTTGGCACCCACGGTTCGCAAGAGTGGTTGCCGGGCAAAGAGCGTGGTCTATGGGCCCATGATCCGGGCAATCTGGCAATCAACAATACCCCGATTATCTATCCCTATATTATCGACAATGTCGGCGAAGCCATGCAGTCCAAGCGTCGTGGCAGCGCCACGATGATCAGCCATCTCACACCGGGCTTTGCGCTGGCTGGCAGTTATCGCGAACTGGCCGAGCTGCAGGAGTTGCTCAACCAGCGCGTGATGCTGGATGAAGGCAGCGTACGGGAGGCCAACGGCGAGCGTATTGTCGAAATAGCCGAGAGTGAAGGCTTGCTGGGAGATTTGAAACTCAGTGAGCAGGAACTTGCTGGTAATCTGGATCTCCATATCGCCCGGATACAGGACATCCTGCTTGATGCCGCAGGCCAGGCACAGACCCTGGGCCTGCACCCCTTCGGCAACGCCCCTCCTCCGGATCATATACTAAGGACTAGGATTTAAATAACTTACAAAACTGGTAAAAATCTATAATTCCAATGGCCTAAAAATTTATCACTAATTGCCATCGATTTGATTTTTTGTTTTTCTTCTTTAGAAAATTTCTTCCCA
>JAJRUN010000119.1 GCA_024277755.1 Gammaproteobacteria bacterium
ATCGCGTCGGCTCTCAAGTGACTGACGGGGCTAGTAGCGACTGCCCACTTTCTGCGAAAGATGGTCACGTCTCTCTGGCCCCTACCGAGGGCTTGTGCTACCCCGCTCGCTATTCGCATAGCTCTCCATGTAGCACGGCGCATGATTGCACTTATGCAACGAGCCGAGGGTGCTAGCATCGATGAGATATGCAGCGAAACTGGCTGGCAAAAACACACCGTACGCGGCGTATTCTCTAATACCTTGAAAAAACGCCTTAGCCTGACCGTTACATCGTACAAGGATGAGGGTAAGCCCAGAAGATATCGGGTACAAACCTAACTCTTATCTTGACATGGTAATGCAATTGCATTACCATTTGTATAAGTACTAATTTCTCTAATCGGAGGTTCAATATGGCGAACACAGCATTAGTAACAGAATCAACCCTGACTGACCGATATCAAACCACGGTTCCCGATATCGTGCGTAAAGCACTGCATCTCAGTAAGCGCGAAAAAATTCGCTATACCATCCAGCCTGATGGCAACGTACTCTTATCTCGAGCGGATCAAGAAGAGTCTGACCCTGCCTTAGGCAGCTTTCTGACATTCTTGGCGAACGACATACAGAAAAACCCGCAGCATTTGAAAGCTGTGACACCTGAACTGGTTTCTCGCATTCAAAATCTCGTAGGCGACCTTGATGTCAATCTAGACGCTCCTCTTGATGATGAGGATGAATAACTTTGCCAGAACAAACGAATATCGTTATCAACGGTTGGACGCTTTTCTTCCATCCGTTGATTCTCGACGAGCTTGATTCTCTCATCAAGCATGTAGAAGAACAAAAAAGCAAAAACCCAATCAACTACCTTAAGAAAAATGCCAGCAAACGGCTTGCAGCAATTGCTAAATTAGCTTTTAATGTCATCCCGCAGGATCCAACCATTCCTGAATATAGGCAAGGTTCAACTTTAGGTGACGATCATAAGCATTGGTTCAGAGCCAAGTTTTTCCAACAGTACCGTCTATTTTTTCGGTTTGATTCAGCTTCAAAAATTATCGTATTTGCCTGGGTCAATGATGAGAAAAATAAACGTGCTTATGGCAGCAAAACTGATGCCTATCGCATCTTTGAAAAGATGCTTAACAGCGGACATCCACCGGATAACTGGGGCCAATTACTCAAAGAGGCCAAAGGTGAATTAGACCGGCTAAACGAAGTCGCCAATAAACTCCTGGATTAATGACAATGGCGATCACTGAAGAGCAATATAAGACCGCCCTTCAAGAAGTTGAAAAACTTATGGCGACAGACAAATCACCCGAAATGCAAAGCGTGTTTCTGAACTCTGCGATCTCATAGAAGCCTATGAAAAGACTATTTTGGAACTCGCACATACTGTCGGTAATGACAGCAACCATAAATCCAAACTTAGCTAGACGTAAAATAATACCCCTTTGACTCAGCCAAGGGACTGCAACTCATAACTGGTGCTGCGACCACCGGCATCCGACTTTATCAATACTCCCTGATTTAACAAAGCTGTGATATCACGCAATGCAGTATCCGGTGAGCACTTGGCGATTTTCGCCCACTTGCCGCTGGTTAGTTTTCCTTCAAATCCATCCAGTAAACGATTGAGCAGCTTGATTTGTCTCTCATTCATTGGCGTATCTGACCAACGCTGCCAGAAACGTGCCTTGGTCAATACCGCCGACAAAGTGACATCTGCACCCTGCATTGCACGTAGCAGACACCCAAGGAACCACTCCAGCCACCCCGTCACATCCAGAGAACCTTTTTGTGTCTGTTCCAGACGGTCATAGTAATCTTTTCGTTCTCTCTGGATCTGCGCCGACAGGCTGTAAAATCGTTGTGGTGATTGATCGGCCCGAGCCAACGCCATGTCACCCACGGCTCTTGCAATACGACCATTGCCATCATCAAAAGGGTGAATAGTCACAAACCACAGATGAGCCAAACCGGCCTTAATCAAGGCATCAGGCTCCTCAACCGTATTAAACCAATGCAGAAAATCTGACATCTGGGCAGTAAGCTGATCAGCCGGTGGTGCTTCATAGTGCACCTTTTCTCGACCTATGGGACCGGACACGACCTGCATCGGCCCTGATGCATCATCACGCCAATGACCCGTATTTATTTTATTCATCCCACTGTATCCAGTGGGAAACAGTGCCGCATGCCAACCAAATAGACGCTTTTCTGTGAGTGGCCGATCAAAATGACTTGTTGCATCCATCACCATGTCGACCACACCGTCTACATGGCGGTCAGCTGGAGCCAAAGCACCGACATCAACGCCTAGACGGCGAGCCACAGAGGACCGTACCGTCTCAGGATCCAGCCGTTCGCCTTCAATCTCACTCGTCTTGAGGACGTCTTCCGTTAACACCTGCAGTGTGGCCTGGTCACGTAACCCCATACCGATATCCTGTAGGCGACCAAGAAGGTGCCCTTGAGCATGATGTGCCTGTGCCAGCAATGGGACAAGCCGCCCAGCATCATAATGCCAGCGGGGCCAATCTGCCTGTTGCCAAATATATTTACCGCTATTCATGCGGAGATTATGAGCGATATTCTCCGCAATATCAATATAATCACCGCAAATTATGCGGCGTTAATGATCGTTATTCGCCGCATCCATCTCCTGGAGATGCTCTGCCAGCTCATTAAAAACCACACCATCTTCAACTCGTGTCGCCTGCTTACCCGTATAGTCCTGCCAACGTCGAATAATGACATCAACATATTTCGGATCCAGCTCAATCAACCGGGCTGATCGCCCAGTTTTTTCACCGGCGATCAAGGTACTGCCGGAACCACCAAACAAGTCGAGTACAATATCCCTGCTCTTACTGGAATTGCGAATTGCTCGCTCCACCAGTTCAACAGGTTTCATAGTTGGGTGTAGGTCATTCTTGACAGGTTTATTGAAGAACCAGACATCACCCTGTTCCCGCGCACCACCCCAATAGTGCTCACAGCCTTCACGCCAACCATAAAGAATCGGCTCGTATTGGCGTTAGTAATCAGCACGACCAAGTGTAAACGTGTTCTTCACCCTAACGATAAAGGTCGACCATTTTCCACCGGCATCTCGAAAAGATTTTTGCAGCGTATCCAGTTCGCTTGATGACATGGCAACATAGCAAGCGCCCTTGGTGACATTCAGAAAATTACTGAGTGCTGCTTTCAGGAAGCCATAAAAATCATCACCAAGATTGTCATTTAAAAGGTGAATTACTCGATAACGGTGAGAGGGTTGGAGATGCCGCCAGTCCAGAAGGCTTCCCAGATTTTGTCGACTTGGCTTTTGATTTCACCTGTGATCAGGTTTTACGTCTGCGGGTAATTGCGAAGGACATGATTATATAGGCTAAAGCGGGGGGGAATGGGGAGTACAGGGACAGCATGTGTAGTGGCATAGTTAATTTGGCCACCTAACTAGAAGTGGTATTCTTCATCTCACAACTGAAAACACAGGTCGCCCCGTTTAGCATCCCGCTACTTTTTGTCTACGGTTATCTTAAGGGCATCTCTATTAATTCTGGGCGTGGCAGATTGAACCCCTCAATCTGTTACATCAAGACGTAAATTGCAGGTTTGGATTCAACCAATACTTAAATGAAAATACCAAAGAGATTACTTCCACTTATCGACGACGGCCTGATTGATGATGTCATCTGTCAGTTGCAGAGTGGTAAAGAGGCCCAGGTCTACATGGTCCGCTGCGGCGATATCATACGTTGTGCCAAGGTCTATAAAGAGTCCAATAAACGCAGCTTCAAGCAGGCTGTGCAGTATCAGGAAGGGCGGACGACGCGCAACAGCCGTCGCAAACGCGCCATGCAAAAGCGAACTAGTTACGGCCAGAAAGAGAGTGAGCAGGCCTGGCTTAGCGCTGAAGTAGATGCGCTCTATAAACTGGCCGCTGCGGGTGTGCGTGTTCCCGAACCCTATGGTTTTGTGGATGGGGTGTTATTGATGGAGCTCATCACCGATAGCGATGGCTACGCTGCTCCGCGTCTTAGCGAGGTCGGCTTTAGCCAGGAACTGGCACTGGAATACCACGACAGGCTGATAGGTGAAGTGGTGCGAATGCTCTGTGCTGGACTGGTGCACGGCGATCTGTCTGAGTTCAACGTCTTGATCGACCACACTGGCCCTGTCATCATCGACCTACCCCAGGCAGTTAATGCCGCAGGTAACAACAGCGCCCGAGCCATGTTAGAGCGTGACGTCAACAATATGAGCAACTACTTTGCCAGTTATGCCCCTGAACTGCTCAACAGCGCTTACGCCAAAGAAATATGGAGTCACTACGAAAGTGCGACACTTCACCCCGATATACAACTCAGCGGTCAATTTTCCGAGAGCACAATCACTGCTGATGTTGATGACGTATTGATGGTCATTGATGCTGCTGAGGAAGAGGAAATGTACCGTCGTCAACGCGAACAAGAAGCACGTGAAGGGGAATAGAGCCTCCCCCCTTATAATTGCCCTCGGTGCGGCCAACACCAGACAATTACCTATATCGAGACCTTTGCACGACACAATCACGAGTAAAAATGGCTAATATTCTCCTGCTTTTTGTTAGAAAACTTGTCAATAGCTCGCTATTAACTGCATTTTCTGCCTCAATCAGAAAAATATTAGCTCATTTTTCTTTCGCGCC
Source organism: Gammaproteobacteria bacterium (assembly GCA_024277755.1). Taxonomy (GTDB): domain Bacteria; phylum Pseudomonadota; class Gammaproteobacteria; order Tenderiales; family Tenderiaceae; genus Tenderia. The sequence continues at coordinate 4,685 of JAJRUN010000119.1, forward strand.
TGTATCGTGCAAAGGTCTCATATCATCAGTGCGTTATATTTTTGGTGCATTGATATGCACTCGCTTATTGCACCTCTTCGTATGAGACCCCATGAACAAACTCTTCATCATAGGCCTGCCACGAACCGGTACGACCAGTATCAGCGTTGCCCTGCTCGAGTACTTTAAGGTCGCACATACCGCCTATACCAAACGAGCATTTGAGTTGGCCGATGTAGTCTCTGACTGCCCCTGTTTTAGCGATTATCAGCAGCTTGACACGCTATTTCCCGCGTCTAAATTCGTCTATTTACAGCGCCCGCTTGATCAGTGGCTGCCATCGATACAGATGCTGTTGAACAAGATGTTACCCCGCTTAAATAGCCAGGCTTATGTAAACCCGATATTAAGGCGTAGTTTTGGGCAGGCTTTTGACTTGAATAATGTCGATAACCCTCTCGATGGCACTCACCTCACCAGTTGTTACCAGCGCCACAAGCAGGGGGTGATGGAATATTTTCACGGCCGCGATAATCTACTGAGTATTGATATTGGTCAGGCAGACAGCCTGCCTCAGTTATTGGCTTTCTTGGGCTTACAGCATTCAGGTGATGAGCAGTTCCCCCACTTGAATACCGGCAAGCGAGTCGATCACTGGAAAGAGATCAAGCATCCGCACAAGGTTAACGCCAATGCAGCAGGCAGGGAGCATCGCCAGTTTTTTGATTATTAGAGACCTTTGCACGATTCCATCGGAGACTGTTCAAAACTCTGTGATGGATTTGGGCGTGTAGAATTGGCCGCCCTTTTTACCTTCGGCGAGAGCAAACTGGCCGAGGAAATATTCGTAGACATGGCCGAGGATGTCTTTGCTGCTGAGGCTTGCGTGTTCGAAGGGAATCGTTGCCACAAGATCAATCAGTTCTCCGAGTTTGGCCTGATCGATTTGTAGCTGGGTGTTGCGCTTGTTGAGCACGCCTTTGAGTTTGGGGTTGTCGTGTTCGATGGCGTCGAGGGCGTTGTCGATGAGCTGGCCGATGGAGCTAATACGTTTGGATTTTCTTTTAGCGGCCTCATTCTCAGGTGTTTTTGCCAACACTTCACCCTGCGGACCAACCCAAATCGCCCCGGTGATAACCACTTTGTTCTGATTTTGCAGGAATTCCCAGCGGGATTATTGTGGCACCCAGAAGGCATTGGCTTCGGCGTAGTAGTCGCGTTCTTCCAGCTCGGGGTTTTGAACTGCTCGGTCAACTCACGGCGGCGAATATCAAAGGAGTCGCTGACGTATTTGAGAAATATCATGGCCAATACGGTGTGTTTGTATTGTGAGGCATCAAGGGTGGAGCGCAGCTTGTCGGCGCTGGTCCAGAGTTTTTGTCGAGGTCGTTGAGAAATTGTTGTTCTTTGCTGGATGTCATTCAGTAAACCCTAATAATTGAGCCTTTTGAGGTCTATTTTAATGCTGTGTCGCGCCACCTGAGTAGAATTTCAACAGCCTGCTAAAGCTCACCCCGGCGGCCACGACATATTGCGCCCGCCCAGCAGATGCAGGTGAATATGAAAAACGGTCTGGCCTGCTGCGGCATTACAGTTCATTACAGTACGAAAGCCGTCGTCAGCAATGCCGTCTTGTTGTGCTACCTGTTTGGCTGCTAAATAAAGTTTACCCACCAATTCAGCATCATCGCTGTTCAAGTCATTAATCGTGGCGATATGCCGTTTGGGAATCACCAGAACATGTGTTGGTGCCTGGGCATTAATATCTCGAAATGCCAGTACGTCATTATCTTCATAGACTGTGTCGGGCTTTATTTCACCGCTTATCATTTTGCAAAACAGACAATCACTCATGTAGTTCTCCTATCTTTTTCCGTCATCAACTGGCTATGTTATAAATCGTTTCAGGCAAGTACTATAGCCGAAAACCATGCACTGGAAAGGGGTGATCCTGCATCTTTGTCTGCTGCTTTGTTCAAGTTTAAATCGCTGCATCGTAAGGATTTTCAGTAATGCGCTTCAACAGTTTTGATATTTCACGTCTGCCCCGTATTTTGTTTGGTCGCGGCCGTTTCAATGAGCTGGCCGGGCTGATTGCCGGGCATGGGCAGCAGGTGTTGCTGGTGACGGGTCAGTCTTCATTTCCAAGCAGCCCCAATTGGGGGCTTCTCACCCTGGCATTGGCAAAACATAATATCAGCTGGCATCAGGCAGTGGTCAGTGGTGAGCCCTCGCCACAGCTGATAGATGAGCTTGTGCAACAACACCGGCAGCACAGGATTGATCTGGTCGTTGCCATCGGCGGCGGTAGCGTGCTGGATGCGGCCAAGGCCATCGCCGGGCTTCTGCCCCATGGTAATTCGGTGATGGATCATATTGAGGGGGTGGGCAAAGGCATCGCCTATACAGGCCCGGCACTGCCGTTTATCGCCGTGCCGACCACTGCTGGCACCGGCAGCGAGGCAACCAAGAATGCGGTTCTCAGCATTCACGGTGAACGCGGTTTCAAAAAGTCATTTCGACATGACAGTCTGGTGCCCGAATATGCGCTGATCGATCCCGATCTGCTGGGCAGTTGTCCAGCCGAACTGATTGCTGCCGATGGCATGGATGCCTTTACCCAGCTGCTTGAGTCCTATGTTTCACTCAAGGCCAATCCAATCACCGATGCGCTGGCCTGGAGCGGTATGGACGCGGTTAAACAGGGGTTTATTGATGCCTGGCGCGGCCACGAACCCGCTGCCAGTGATGGCCGCGCGGCGATGGCCTACGCCGCCCTGTTATCGGGCATTACCCTGGCTCAGGTGGGGCTGGGGTCGGTGCATGGTCTGGCCTCACCGCTGGGGGCCTTCTTTCCCATCCCTCACGGTGTGGTCTGCGGCACCCTGGTGGCCACAGCCACTGAGGCCAATATCCGCGCCATGCAACAACGCGAGCCGAACAACCCCGCCCTGGCCAAATATGCGCAGGTGGGTCGTTTTCTCGGCAACCAGCCTGACATCGATGACCAACATGCGTTTGCCAGCCTGGTGAAGATTCTTAACGATTGGACCGAACAACTTGGCCTGCAACGCCTGGGCAATTATGGCATTAATGAAAGTGATTTTGCGCGAATCATAGATAACTGCCGCGGCAGTAGCATGACCACCAACCCTATTGTGCTGACTGACGATGAAATCTGCCAAATCCTGCAACAACGTCTTTAGGCTGCTCAGCCTGCTGGTGCTGGCGTGCCTGGCCACGCCAACACATTCCCAGCAGAAACCTCTATGGGAACTGGGCATCGGCAGCGCTGCCATTCAGCTGCCCTATTATCGTGGCAGTGATGCGGGGCGTGGTTATCTGCTGCCTTACCCTTATCTGATTTATCGCGGCGATTATCTCAATGTCGATCGGGATGGCGTGCGCGGGCGGCTTTATCGCAGCAAAAACATTGTGCTTGATCTCAGTTTGGCCGGTGGTGTGCCCGTCCCCAGCGATAAGAATGGCCCACGCCTGGGCATGCCCGACCTGAATCCCAGCATCGAGTTTGGCCCGTCGCTGAACCTGCGTCTCTGGAATAACAGCCAACACAGTGGCCAAAAACTGTGGCTGCGCCTGCCACTGCGAGCGGCCTATTCAATCGATGGCCGTGACTCGGCCCATCAAGGCTGGCTCTTTGCCCCTTATCTTGAATATAGCCGTGAAACCTATGCCACCAAACTGGAATACAGCCTCGCGATTGGGCCGATGTTCGCCGACAGCAGGTATCACGATTATTTTTATGGCGTCGCCCCAGCCTATGCCACCCCGGCCAGACCCGCCTATAAAGGGCGCGGAGGCTACAACGGCAGCCGTATCACCTTGCTGGCGCAACAGCGCATCAATCATTTATCACTGACGGCCTTTATCCGCCTCGACAACCTCAACAATACCGCCTTCGACGACAGTCCCCTGCTGCAAAGCCGCCGTTACCATATTGTCGGCCTCGCCATCAGCTGGATTTTTAGCCAGTCTGACAAGCGGGTGACTTCACCATGAAACAATCTGTCATAATGCTGTAACACATCTGTTTTCTAATGTCTGAAATATAAACAGCAAAGTGAACCTATGTCAGTCAATATACTAATCATCGAAGATGAGTCCGGTGTCCGGGAAATGGTCTCGTTCACTCTTAAACGGCAAGGCTTTAACATCATCGGTGCCGAAGACAGCCAGACCGGCCTCAAGATGCTTGGCGAAATTCTGCCCGATCTGATCCTGCTGGACTGGATGCTGCCCGATATCAGCGGTGTCGACCTGGCCCGTCGTCTGAAAGGTGATGAACGCTATGAAGACATCCCTATCATCATGCTCACCGCCCGTGGTGAGGAAGACGACAAGATTCGCGGCCTGGATGCCGGTGCCGACGACTACATCACCAAGCCCTTTTCGCCACGCGAGCTAGGCGCACGGATCAATGCGGTATTGCGCCGCACCTCGCCTAGCCACAGCAAAGACGTGATCAGCATCAACGGCCTGGAACTGGATCAAAAAGGCCACCGGGTTCATGCTCAGAACTCTGAGATCAGCCTTGGCCCAACCGAATTCAAACTGCTGCAATTCCTGATGGCCCACCCAGACCGGGTCTTCAGCCGTGCTCAGTTACTCGACCGCATCTGGGGCAGCAATGTCTATATAGAAGAACGCACAGTCGATGTGCATATTCGCAGACTGCGAAAAGCACTTGAACCGGTGGCGTATGACCGTATGATACAGACGGTACGCGGTGCAGGTTATCGCTTGTCAGCTTAGGAATAGTCAGTGTCTCCATGGAGTAAAGAAATTTGGCGTTTGATCTGGCTCACCGGCCTGGCACTGATTGTTGGATTCATCAGTGGCTACACTCTGGTTTGCCTGCTGATCGTCAGTGTTGGCTATATCACCTGGCACTTCAACAACATCAAACGACTGGAAAAATGGCTCAATAAACCCGGCAAAACCAATCCACCACAAGGCAGCGGGATCTGGGCAGAAATCTTTGACCGTACCTACCACCTGCAAAAACAAAATCGCAGCCGCAAAAAAAAGCTGGCCAAATACATTACCCGCTTCAGAGAATCCACCGCGGCCATGCCCGATGCCACTGTAGTGTTGAATCGCTATGACCAGATCGAATGGATCAACAAAGCTGCGCAGAAAGCCCTGGGACTGCAACCGGCCAAAGACATCGGCCAACATCTCAGCAATCTTATCCGTCACCCGGGCTTCATTCGCTATATCACCCGTAAGGACTACTCCTCACCGGTAGAGCTGCCCTCGCCTGCCAACGAGCAGCAAACCCTTAGTATACGCATCATCCCCTACGGTCAGGATCAACGTCTGTTGATTGCCCGGGATGTCACCCGCCTGAAGCAACTAGAGCAAATGCGGCGTGATTTTATTTCCAATATTTCACACGAACTGCGCACTCCGCTAACCGTGATCCATGGTTATCTGGAAAGTATGCAGGATGAAACCGACGAGTCGTTGCGAGACTGGCAGGAAAACATCAAAATGATGCGCCGCCAATCCAGCCGTATGCAACACATTGTCAATGATCTGCTCATGCTGTCACGACTGGAAAACGAAGAAACCAAACAAACAGCTCGCGAGCAAATTGCTGTGCCTAACCTCTTGCATATGATTATGGATGAGGCCTCGGCACTGGGGGCCGAAAAGCAGCAAAGCATTACCCTTGAGTGTGATGATGAGCTGAACATATTCGGCGTTCAAAACGAACTCTACAGCTGCTTTTCAAACCTGGTCTTTAACGCCGTGCGCTATACCCCAACAGGGGGCAGCGTTACAATACGCTGGTTTCACGACCAGAATGGCGCTCATTTTGAGGTGCAAGACACCGGCATTGGCATACCACCACAACATATTCCCCGCCTGACCGAGCGCTTTTTCCGGGTTGATGTTGGCCGTTCACGCGATATCGGCGGCACTGGCCTGGGGCTGGCCATCGTCAAACACATACTCGAACGCCATAACGCCAGGCTTAATATCACCAGCAAAGTGAATCATGGCAGCACTTTCCGCTGTAGCTTCCCGGCAGAAAACATTATTCAACAGGCGCCGAAAGCTGTCACAAAAGCTTAATCAAAAAATAACAAACCGTCATAAAAGCGTAACAAATGAACCTCATAATTGCCCTCAACTTGAAATGATTCTTTCATGTTATTTTTAAACATTGCAGGAGCAACACCGATGAAACTTCGTAATATTATATTATCCATGGCCACCAGCCTGGCACTGGCATCAACCAGCGTCATTGCCGCGCCAAAACTTGATGCGGGCCTGCCTGACTACAGCCATGCCAGTGGAATTTCCGGCAATCTTTCCAGCGTTGGCTCAGACACTTTGGCCAATCTGATGACCCTGTGGGCCGAAGAGTTCAAACGTGAATACCCTAACGTCAACATCCAGATTCAGGCTGCTGGTTCATCAACCGCGCCACCTGCACTTACCGAGGGCACATCAAACATCGGTCCAATGAGCCGCAAGATGAAAAGCAAAGAAATCGAGTCTTTTGAGAAGCGCTACGGTTACAAGCCTACTGCGATTCCTGTCGCAATCGATGCCCTGGCTGTCTTCATCCACAAAGACAACCCGATTGAAGGCATGACCATCCCTGAGATTGACGCTATCTTTTCCTCCACACGCAAATGTAAACACAAATCAGACATCAGCAAATGGGGCGACCTGGGTATGACAGGTAACTGGAAAAAACAGGACATCCAGATCTATGGCCGCAACTCTGTTTCCGGTACTTATGGTTACTTCAAAAAGAAAGGTCTGTGTAAGGGTGATTTTAAAAACACTGTTAACGAACAACCTGGCTCTGCCTCTGTGGTTCAATCTGTCTCTGCCTCGATCAACGGTATTGGCTACTCAGGTATCGGCTACAAAACCTCTGGCGTAAAGGCTGTACCACTGACCAAGAAGGCCGGCAAACCATTTATTGAAGCAAATGCTGACAATGCAATTTCTGGTGCCTACCCTCTGTCACGCTTCCTCTATGTCTATGTCAACAAGCACCCAAACAAGCCACTTGCGCCACTAGAGCGTGAGTTCATCAAAATGGTGCTATCTAAAACAGGCCAGGAAGTTGTCGTCAAAGATGGTTATATCCCTCTTCCAGCCAGGGTTGTTGACAAAGTGCTTAAAGGAATTTAATCAGCAACGACTGTATATCACAAGCACCCCCCCATTAAGCCCCGCACTGCGGGGCTTTTTTTGTCCACCAGATAATTGCATCCCCCCCCTCTATTGTGACAAGGTAAGCAGATAATTACGCGACAGGAAACAACCCCATGAATTTTGAAAAAGTTGTCTTTGGATTTTTTATCGTCCTGGCCCTGACCCTGAACTTTGGTTTTTTCATCGGGGAGATAGACAACCCGGAGCATCATCATGTGTATGAGCTGTTTGCTGCTCTCGTTGTCAGTCTGGTGGCCACTGTGCTTAAGCTGGGTGAACGCACCCAGATGGGGGCTGTGTTGCTTGCCACCAGTCTGGTGGCAGATCTGCAACTGATTGCGGCGGCTATTTTGTGGGGCTTTGCCCTATATGTGACCGATACCGGGCTTAGCTCTGGCGTGATGAGTTCGATTGTTTCATTGTCTGGCGGGGCGCTGTTGGCCAATGTTACCTCGGTGGTATTGCTGATTGTTGAAACCGTTACCATGCGCCGCTGATGCTTGTCCGCTCACAAAAATCCACGCATAAAGTATTTGCGCTGATATTACGGCGCATGCGGGCACCGTTGATCGTTTTGATTTCGGCCTACGCCATCTCCATTCTCGGCCTGGTGCTAATCCCCGGCGTTGATGACCAGGGCAACCCTTGGGATATGAGTTTTTTCCACGCATTTTACTTTGTCAGTTATATGGCCACGACCATCGGCTTTGGTGAGATTCCGTTTGAGTTTACCGATGCCCAACGACTCTGGACGATCATCTCCATGTATCTGACAGTGATCTCATGGCTGTATGCCATTGGTAAAATTCTGGGGCTGATACAAGAC
>JAJRUN010000120.1 GCA_024277755.1 Gammaproteobacteria bacterium
AGACACCCTTGAATTATGCGACATAATGTATAATTTTGCTCATGAATATTGATAGCCGAAAACTTAGCAGAGAAGCACTTTAACATATTCGCATTACAACGGTGCAGCGAGTTAAAGAAGGGGAAAGCCCAGAAGCAATTAGCGATTTATTGGGTTTTCACCAATCCTGTATTTATCGCTGGATAGCCCAGTATCGAGAAGGTGGATATGAAGCGCTGAAAAAGAAACCTGCAGCAGGAAGAGAGCCGGAGCTTAATGGCGAGAAACTGTTGGCATGGCCAGGTTACACCGACGACGTATTCAGTGTGCTCAAAAACCTCTGTCACTTTGCACGACAACAGGCAGAGCAACTGGAGCAAGATGCCAGGATGGTAACAAAGGTGCAGCTTTGATTTGGATACAAGCGGGAGCTATTCACCGGTCGCTGACGCGGCACACCAAACCAGTTGGACGACGATCACACCAGTGCATTTGGTGATAGGCTGTTTGCTGTGTGGTGCATTATGCTCGTAAGGTTCATATTCTCTCTCAGCCATCTACCACATCTTCAGCAACAATCACCCCTCGCAAACGTGCGAAAGTACGCATATCCTCAGACGCATCAAAATCCGCGTAGTCAGGATTGTTTGCCTGGAGATAATAGTCACCATCACTCCGTTTTCTCACCAACCGTAAAACGTATTGCTCATCACCGCTTGCATCTTCACGCTCCACCGCCATGATTTGGTTACTAATCGAACCGGCGCGCTCCGAACTAACCAATTCCATTAACAGATAATCGCCATCACAAATAGGGTGCTTGCCACCGTTCATCGAGTTACCAGAAGCACGGGCAATAAAATGGCGTGAAGAGTCAGCACGATAGTGCGGTGGAATTTTTACCATCGTTCCATTCTCACCGTCGGCGTTTTTGAAATGACCGCAAGCAATTTTGAGATTGGGAAAGAAGGGAATCTCATTCCAATCTTTATTGGACTCCAGGTTGGTGGTCACGCCTTCTCTATCCATGTACATCGCCAACTTGTAGTCAACCAACTCCTGAACCATATTGCGAAAGGCATCACACTCTTCGGTGGCTAATTCAAAAGTGGGGATTAAGCAGTTGTCATCCAGACTAAAAAAAGCATCCTCCTGCCTTCTATTTCCACCAACAAATGCATTCACTGGATTAGAGTTCCAGTAAGTGATCCATTGACTCTGACGTGTATCAATAATCATAGCCAAATCTTTAAAACGCTCGGGCAGATCCTTCACCATCAATGGCGGGCGGCGCAACAAAATTTCAGCAGAACGAACCGCCAGATCGCGGGTAGTCTGAGGCTGAACAAAACCATCCAGTTCCAACAGCGCCTCAAGCAACACCATCTTGTATGACTTGGTCATTGCGGCTGTCTCGATATCAATAAAATAGGCGTGATGCTGTTGCAAAAGAGCCAGCTGATGTTTATTAAAATCATCACGTTCAGCAACCAGTTCAAACCAACTGCCAAATTTTTTCCTGATAGCTGTGAAGTCCACTCCCGCACGATATAGCTCAACTGCACTTGGGCGTTGTTGATTGGTCGACTTCAGCAATTCGTAACTATCAACAATCCCCTTGGGAAGGCGCTTGATCATCTGTTGTAAAAAGCCGATCACACCCAGATCATAATTGGCATAACAGCCCTTGGGCAGTGGCAAATCATTATTTTGTTGTCGCTGCACAAACTCACGCAGAGACCGCACACCAAACAACGATTCCGGTTTGTTTAAAAACGCTTTGTGATTACCGATAAAATCCAACACTTGCAGATAATCTTTATCGGCATGCAAACGCAGCCCACGCCCCAATTGTTGCAAAAATAGAATCTTTGATTCAGTCGGCCTGAGCATCATCACCGTATCAATAGCCGGAAGATCAAGCCCCTCATTGAACAGGTCAACCGAAAAAACCACCTCCAGCCCCCCCTCTTCCAACTGCTTAAGCGCAGCGTGACGTGGCAGCGCCGACTGAGCGTGAACCGCTTCCGCACGGATACCTGCCTGAGAGAAATAGCCCGCCATAAACTCAGCATGAACACGAGAGACACAAAATGCCAAAGTACGACTCTGGTGCAGCTCTCGCCACACCGAAAGCACATGTTTGGCACGAGCATGGGTAGCCAGCTTATTGCTCAGATCGCGGGGATCAAAACGACCATTGCGCCAGGGAATTTCAGCATAGTCCACCGCGTGGTCATGGATGCCATGGTAATGAAATGGACATAGAAGATCGGCATTGATACCTTCAACAAAATTTCGCTCAAACACTAGATTGTCATCACATAGCGAGAGGATATCCGCTTGATCGGTACGCTCAGGCGTTGCCGTTAGGCCGAGCATAAAACGGGGCTGAAAATAGTTAATCAGACGACGATAGGTGGTTGCATTCGCATGATGAAACTCATCCACCACAATGTAATCAAAACAGTCTGGTGTAAATTGTTGCAGGTGTTTATCCCGCCCTAAGGTCTGAACCGAAGCAAAGACGAAATCTGCCTCACCCTGCTTCGCCTTGCCGGTGTAATAACCAATACTCGCCTCTGGCTGGATACGGGCGAAGGTATCCTCCGCCTGCATTAAAATCTCCTCCCGATGGGCGACAAACAATACCCGTTTAGCCTTGAGTTGTTGCACATCAAAAGCCGCCAGCCAGGTCTTACCCAAGCCGGTAGCCAATACCACCAACCCACGCCGATAACCCGCAGCCCGCGACTCCTGTAATGCTGCCAATGCTTCGACCTGAATCTCGGTAGGTATGGCAGGCAGCACTTCTTCTTCTGGCTCACCACTAACCACCGCCCGCAACAACACCTTGCGCCGCGCGGCATAATCATCAACCCACGCATGAGTGAGAGCAAACACCCGCGCATCAAAAAATAGCGCCTCAAACTTGCTGTGTATCTCAATAAACTTATCTGACTCCGCCGGATAATCGACACGCAGATTCCACTCCAAACCACGGGTCAACGCCATGTTGGAGATATTGCTGGAACCGACAAAAGCACAACCACTGGAAATGGCTTCACCATCACGACGCAGAAATATATAAGACTTGATGTGAAAGCTGGGATCACCCGCCGTAGAAAACAATCGAATATCTGCACCACGCTCAGCCAACAACATCAAACGCCGTAACGCTTGCGGCTCAGTGACATCCAGGTAATCAGACGTTAATACCCGAATCAGCGCTTGACGATCCATCGCATCTTTTAGCGCATCAAAGATTAAATTCAAACCGCTCTGGCGGATAAAGGCCACGGTGATATCGATCTCCGAGGCTTGATTAATGGCATCAATCAACTGCGGAAGGAAGGGGTCTGTTTTTCCGCCGGTGATTAATGACCGAGAGACATGGGTGGTAGATAATTTCATTTATAGAGGACACATATCCGCTTGTGCACTATTTATGAAATTGATTTCAATCATGATTAGCAACCAACACCCCATTCAACCATCGCTCCTGCTCCCGCCCTGGCCGACGATCAACCGTGACCCACAATTCCTTTACTGTCAGTCCATCAACCTTATCCACCAACACCTGTAACCCTGCCTCATTCATATTCGTAAACCAACGCCCCTGTTTTTCATATTCTCCCTGGCCATATTTAAAGGAGCAATAGAGCACGCCTTGGGGTTTTAGTGCTCGCGCCAACCGCTGAAAAACATCGGCTAACTCTTTAGCTGGAACATGCAGTAATGAGGCACAGGCCCAAATACCGTCGAATTGGTTATGATACTGGATATCTTGCAGGCGCTGCACGGTGACAGATTGTCCTATCTCATTTTCTGCCAGCGCGGCGATTTTGGCAGAGGCGTCGAAGGCGGTGACTTTATAGCCTTGCTTGATGAACTGTTTTGCATCCCGGCCAGAACCACAGCCGGCATCCAGGATGTGCGCTTGCGCTGATAACAGCGGCAAGAAATGTTGATAGAGTGGCTGCATGTCGACCACAAGTGTGGAATCAACAAAGGCTCTGGCGTTATTTTCGTAGTAGTCCATATTGATATTTGTTATAGCCACTATTGTACATATCCTTTAAGACGCAGACGCGCTACCTTAAAATACTCAGTCAAGGCAACATTAATCCCCCTAGCGCTTGCCCATAGTTTTACGTGTACCACGGGGTGGCGTAGCTATTTTTTGGCCTTTGTGGCTTTTTATAGGGTTTAGATGTGGGGGCAGGTTGCGATTATTGGCCGCTGCTACTTTTCTTTCTAGCAGAATTTCTGCAGCTGTTTTCTTGACAACCTCCTCGGCAGGGCTTTGGGCGGTGGCTGGTGATTCATCGGCAGGTTGTTTAGTTTGGGACATGGTCAATCCAAAAAGAGTGAAAAATAGGTCTGAGGATTATACCTGAATATTAGTATCGGCTTTTAACAGAGTGTTAGCCTGGCTGCAAGCCGCTCAATCAACCAGCCATGCAATATTAATATTCAGTGGGTTAACCGGCTAAAGCCGGTGGCTTCATCAAGTGGCGGCTAAGAACCGGATTGGTCGGCCATTCGGCCGATTGAATCCCCCCCTATCGGGGGGGGCTAAACCTAAGCAGCTTTATTCGACTGCCTGCGGATTTTTTCAAGCAGTGCCTGGCACTCACGTTGCAGCATTTTGTCGGCACCAGAAAACTGCGTGGCCCGTCGGGCAAACTGTTCTGCTTTGTATAAATCACCTGAGACAAAGTGCAATCTGGCCAGGCGCAACCAGGCATGGCCGTTGCGTGGCTCAATGCGCACGGCTCGTTCTAGCAAGGCGATGGCTTGACTATGGTTGCCGTCAGTGGCCTGTTGATCTGCCTGGGCCATCAAACCTGTCACTGGGCCTCGGTGGCTGTGTTGTGGTGCATGAACGGCACATGCATTCAGTAGCAGTACAACGATGGCAAACAAAAAAACTTTCGTCATTTGAACAATCCTTTAAGCCGGTCGAGAAAACTTTTCACTGATCGCTTTACGCTGCCACCAGCGCAGGGGGCATATTCGGTTGGTGCTGTGCCGCTGATAAAGGCTAGCTCATAATATTGTTGGCAACGGGAACCTGCTCGCAGGCCTGTTGCTGTATCAATCAACACATATTCTATATTCATGGGCGGTGGCGGTGCTTCACTCACGTTAATCTGGCGCATGATGTCAGCCCACACTGGCAGCGCACCACTTGCACCGGTTAGGCCGGTCACAGCGTTGTCATCATTACCCAGCCAGACCACGCCAAGATAGTCGCTGCCGAAGCCTGCAAACCAGCTATCACGCAGGTCATCGGTGGTGCCGGTTTTACCCGCCAGTGGCAGTGATTTTGGTAGGTGTTTGCCAATACTCTGCCCGGTGCCCTGATGTAAGGCCATACGCAGGGTATCGTTAATCAGAAAGGCCTGTTCCGCTGCGAAGCGCTGTTCGGTATTAAGCGAATAGCGACTTAATGGCCGATGTTTGGCGTCCAGTACTGCACGCACCGCACGCAACGGCGTATAGAAGCCGTCATCGGCCAGGGTCTGATACATCTGGGCAATCTCCAGTGGTGCCAGTTCCAGCGAGCCAAGCATCACCGCAGGATATGGCGGAATAGGTTTGTCTATGCCAAGGCTGTGCAGGCTTTCAACCACCTCTGCGAGGCCCAGTTCAAGCCCAAGCCGAACCGCTGCCTGGTTATACGAGTGGATCAGTGCCTCGGCCAGCAGCACCTTGCCGTGGTTTTTATGATCATAATTGGCCGGTGACCAGACACTGCCATCAGACTGCTTCAATTCAAGCGGGGCGTCGTCAATCAGACTGGCCAGGGTATAACGCTGCGGCTGTGATAATGCGGTTAGATAGAGCGCCGGTTTCAGCAGTGAGCCAACTGGGCGTTGAATATCAAGCGCGCGGTTAAAGCCTTGAAAGCGTGGATTACGGCCACCGACCACAGCACTGACTTCGGCACTGCCCAGACGCGAGATCACCACCCCGCCCTCAAGCAAACCGGGGCGGTGTTCGAGGCGTTTAATGTTTTTAGTCAGGGCCTTTTCTGCCACTTGTTGAATAACCGGGTCCAGGGTGGTGAAGATGCGTAAGCCTTCGCTGCGCAGATCCTCGTCGCGATAATCCTGTTGCAACTGCCGCTTGACCAGGCCAATAAAGGCCGGATAACGGCCATTACCGAGATTAGGTTTTTGTGTCACACCCAGGCTTGCGGCCTGTGCTGTCTGAGCCTGCTGCTTGTCAAGCAGGCCATCACGCCAGAGGATATCCAGCAATTTATTCCGCCGTGCCAGGGCACGTTGCGGATGACGACGCGGGTCATAATAGGTGGGACCACGCAAGATCGCCACTAACAGCACCGACTCGGCGATGCTTAATTCCTGCGGCGGTTTGTTGAAATAAAATTTAGCCGCCAGACCAAAACCGTGAATGGCGCGATTGCCGTCCTGGCCCAGATAGATCTCGTTGGCATAGGCCTCAAGAATGTCTTTCTTTTCATAATGTAGCTCTAACAGCAGCGACATAATTGCTTCGTTGATTTTGCGCGTTAGACTGCGCTCACGACTAAGAAAAAAGTTTTTCACCAACTGTTGGGTTAGTGTGCTGCCCCCCTGCACTACCTTGCCGGCACGCAGGTTGGCCCAGGCGGCGCGGGCAATACTGCGAAAATTAACACCGTAATGGCTGGCAAACTGACGATCTTCAACCGCTTGCAGGGCAAGTGTCAGCATGGGCGGCAGCTCTTTAAGCCTGACCAGCACCCTGTCTTGACGATGAGCCGGATAAATAATCCCCATCAACATGGGCTCAAGCCGAATCAGGCTCAGGGGTTCGATGCTTATCGCATCATCAATTGATAGCAGTTGCTTGTTATCAAATTTAAGCAGGATTGAGCGGCCGGGCTCAAGGCTGTCCCAGTGCTGAAACGCGCGTGTGGTTAGCACAAACTGTTTGCCCTTTCGCCAATATGTACCAGGGGCCAGGCCATCAGCAGACGCCTGATAACCAACCAGTTTTAACTCGGCCAGCAGTTTATCCGCCGTCAGAGGCTGTTGTGGGTAAAGTTCCAGCGCACGGGCATAGACCCGAGATGGCACCGACCAGCGTTTGCCCTCAAACTTGCTCTGCACCACCCGGTCGAGATACAACACATACAAGACCGATGCCAATAAAAGCGGCACAGCCAACATCAGCAGAACTTTCAACCAGAGGCGTTTTTTAGGGGGTTTTGGTTTTGGCTTTGCCCGACGGCGGCGTTTTTTAGACATGGGCGGAGTATATCAAGCTAAAAAATCAGCAACAAAAATTTAGCTGAACAGCACTGCTGAATTCTTGTTGATCTGTAGTTTGGCCGATTGCGCTCTTATTCAAGGCGCTGTCATTATGAACATTTCTAAAACGGACAAGGGCAATGGCCCTTTACTCGCTCACCTGTGACAGGGTGGTCAAACTCAAGCGTGGTTGCATGCAACATTAAACGTTTTGCCATAAAAAATGCTTCGTCAGTTGAATATAAATCACAGCCTAAAATAGAATGGCCGATCTCGTTGCTGTGAATGCGCAATTGATGCGTGCGTCCAGAAGTGGGTTTGAAAATCACCCTTGTGCTAAAGGGCTGCGGCATACGCTCAACAACCTCATAAGTTGTCAGTGCCGGCTTGCCAGTTTCGTAGCAAATTTTTTGTAGCGGAAAATTAAGTTTGTCTTTTGCGATAGGAAAATCAATACAACCGTTATCTTCGGCAAGATGGCCGTGCAATAGTGCGGTATACGTTTTATCAACACTGCGCGCCTGAAACTGCTTGCCGATATGGGCATTAATCTCTTTATTCAGCGCTACCAGCAAAATACCCGAGGTGCCAAAATCAAGCCGGTGAATCATGGTGGCGGTAGGAAAGTCTTTGACCAGGCGAAAGTGAACCGAATCTTTATTGAGAGGATGCTTGCCCGAAAGGGTCAGCAAGGCGGTGGGCTTATTGATTAATAAAAGATATTGATCTTGGTAAAGAAGCTCTATCTCTTCGTGACAAACAGGCACAACAAAGGGGTCAGCTTGCGGTTGCATTAGTGGATATTTAACATGGTTTTAACTGCCTGACACGTCTTACGGACTATGCCCATAACTCAAAAATAAAATTCGACATTACCGCTTCCAGAATATCATTACGGGTGATGATTCCCACCACACGTCCTGCATTAACGATTGGCATTGCACCAACACGCTGGGAAACGAATAGGCGTGCAATATGACGAACATCAGTATCCTGACTGGCGGTTAGCACCGGTGTTTTCATTACGGGTTCAATATGGCCGTTTAAACGATGCGCTGCCAGTGGCTGAAAATTGTCACCCAGGCCAGCGGCATAATGCAGAATATCCCGATCAGAGATCATGCCAACTAAGCTTTCTGCCTCTGAGACAACAGGCAGATGACGAAACCGGCTTTTTTGAAACAACCTGACAACGTCATTAATAGTCATTTCAGGTGTCACCGTTACCACCGGTGAACTCATAATCTGTTCTGCAGACAAGGTCGTTTCAGGTTGCCGCAGATCATTAACAGTTCGATAGGCCTCATCAACCACGGCCTGCTGGCTATATTGTCTGGCGGGCCCATGCTTTTCTTTTTCATCAATGGGGTGCACAACAGCAGAGGCTTCTATCTTGGCAATGCCTTCAGGTTTGAAAAGTTTTCCTAAGGGCAACACCTCACTGCCATTGATTCCCTGAATGATAAAAGTCATCGGCAGTTGTCCTCGTCGATCAAAGCCTGGTGACTCTGAATTTACCAACATCAACAGAGACAACCACCACTGTTGTGTCGGCAGTTATTTCTTTAAGGTCTGAATCAAGCGCAATTTCTACCTGCCACTCAATACCTGAATAGCGGGTTTTGCCTGGACTTGTGACACTGATATCATCATCAAGCCTGAACTTGAGACCCACAAAGTCACTGCTATTATCCTTTTTCGGAATATCACGGCTGTTCTGCAATGCCTTTAAAGGTTTCCATAGCACGACAGAGACAACAACCGAACTAACGGCAAAGGTGGCAATGCTGGCTGACCATGTGGCGGCTATCAAGCCAAACCACACCGTCCCACCTGTAATCAAGGCGGCCAAGCCAACAAACAAAATAAAACCCGTTGAAAACCCAAATGCCAAAGCCTCAACAGCAAGCAATATAAAGCCGACTAAAAACCAGAAGCTGTAAACATTATTATTAAAATATTCAATCATTATCCGTTTTCACCCGCTCAAACTGAAAAAGCCTTGCTTTGATTCATGGCGCTGACAATGGCCACAGCCTCGGCCACTGAAGACCCCGCCTCGCTTGACTTGCCATCCATCAACACGATGGTTGATTCTTTGGCAATGGCCTGTTTTGCCTCAATAGCCAATGTTGCCAGATCCAGTTGCACTGCTTTTTGTCCCTGCTGAGTGGCTGCCGCCTCACCAATCGTATGCAAGGCTTTGGCCTTTGCATCCGCAATCATCTCGATTGCCCGGGCTTCACCCTCTGCACGCAATATTTGCTCGGCCTTATCTGCTTCAGCTGCTAGCACCTTTGATCGCTTGTCTCCCTCGGCAACGTTGATTGCCGATTGCCGCTCACCTTCAGACTCCAGGATGGTGGCACGCTTGTCACGCTCAGCCTTCATCTGCCTTTCCATGGCCTCAAGCACACTGCGAGGTGGTTCAATATCTTTTATTTCATAACGCATTACCTGAACGCCCCAAGGTTCTGCGGCTTCATTGATTGCATTAACAATCGCAAAATTCAGGCTGTCCCTTTCCTCAAAGGTCTTATCAAGCGACATTTTGCCAATCTCTGAACGCATGGTGGTCTGCGCCAACTGAGTAACCGCAAAGATATAGTCCTCAATACCATAACTGGCCTTATATGGATCAACCACTTTGAGATATAAAACACCGTCAACAGTCAAACCAATATTGTCTTTGGTAATAGCCGCCTGGCTGGGAACATCGATTGCGTATTCTTTTAATGAGCGGTTATAGGCCAGCTTATCGATAAAAGGAATAATAAAGTTCAAGCCAGCAACCAGCGTGGCATTGTATTTTCCAAAGCGCTCAATAATAAACGCACGGTTCTGGGGTACAAACTTGATCGATGATTTAATGAGTATGACAACCACGATTGCCAGCCCGGTCCAAAAACTAAATGCTAGATTGAAAGCACCTTCCATCTTATTCTCCTGAATAAATAAAAAATTTAGTACGCTACTGCCAGAATCTTACTGTTTTTTACCAAACCAAATCATATGCCGGCCACCGCCTTGACGACCACGGGCGCGCACCCGGATCTCCTCAACCTTGAAACCGGAGTGTGCCAGCCGTTTACTAAATTTCTGATCAGGGCTTATGGACCAGACCCCAAATATGCCATCCGGCCGAAGCGCCGCCGCAGCTGCGGCCAGACCAGCGGAGCTGTAAAGCTTGTTATTTTCTTTGCGGGTCAGCCCCTCGGGGCCGTTATCCACGTCCAGTAAGACCGCATCATAAGCCATTTGTTGCGAACGAATCAGCTGGGCGACATCACCCTGATGCACTGTCACCCGCTGATCATCCAAGGGATTGCCGGCAAGTGCTGCCAATGGCCCCTGATTCCATTCAACAACCGCCGGCACCAGCTCTGCCACCACGATTTCGGCCATCGGCCCAAGCTGTTTTAATGCCGCCGCCAGGGTAAAGCCCATGCCCAGGCCACCAATCAACAACCGTGGTTTGGGCCGGTCGGCAATCCGCTGACAGGCCAGTTCAGCCAGCGCATCTTCTGAGCCATGCACACGGCTGTTCATTAATTCGCTGTACCCGGCCTTGATGGAAAACTCATCACCACGGCGATAAAGACGCAATTCGCCGCCCTCGCCAGGCACGACAGCCGTATCTATCAATTCCCAGGGTCTCATAATCACCTCATAAGCTGTGCAAGCACCAACGAACACAGCAATCATACAAATAGAAGAGCGTTAGCCCGCTTAACCTAACCGGCCTTGAGGATAATCACCAGCGATATTGACGCATATATTTGCCCGACCTCGTTTTTACAGCTTGGAGCGTCTACCAAACACCAATATCACAGCGACCACCAACAATAGATTACTGTCGCAAAATAACCGCCACTGCCCCATAATAGCGACACATTTTTTTAGACAACATGAGCCACAGATGTCAAATTCCAAAATCTACCTGAACAATCTCGACAAGGCTGTCACAGACACCCTGCTTAAAGAGCATTTTTCTAAATATGGCGAGATTAGTCAGATCAACCTGCCCTTAGACAAAAAAAGCAAACAACCCAAAGGCTATGCCTTTATCACCTTTGCCGAACAAAGCTCGGCCGAAAATGCGCTGACACAAGACGGCAAAACATTTCTCAACAATCAGATTGTCGTTCAGATGGCCATCGAAAAACAGGCGAAGAAATAACACCGCTATGACTAATAACGACATCATTAAAAAACTGCGTATCGCCCTCGACCTCAAAGAACTCGATATGACCGAGATCTTTGAGCACGCGGGTTATGAGATCAAAAAGCAGGAACTGGCGGCAATCTTCCGCAAAGAAGGACATAAAAATTACAAGGAATGCAGCGACCAGTTGCTAAGCTATTTTCTGGATGGATACATCATCTACAAACGCGGTATCAAAGAATAAAAACAATCCAGATGGGGCAGAGTAACGACTCTCTCTGCCCCGATGAACTGGACAATCCCCCTGCCTAATTTACCACCACAAACTCAGCCATGGCATTGGCATGATAGCTAATGCCGGCAAACTGCCCTGAGGCGACAGCATCAGCAGCCATACCCGGTTTTTGCATGGCACTGGAAAATATCTCGGTTTTCACCGCCCTCCTCATACGCGGCGCAGCGTAAACAGGCCTAACCCCCTGATCAACCACCTTCACCAACATCAATGACACAGCAAAGGCCTTTTCATAAAGTGCCTTTTTGGCCAGAATATTATCCAGTGCCTTTTGTACCGCCAAAAGCTCATTGTCACTTTTGTGACTATCCTCAAAACTCATCGTGCCCATAAACACTTCATCAATACTATCCACAACCTTGGCAACAACACGCATTTGCGCGGCATTATCGACACTGACCTTTACCTCACGACTAATCTCATAAGATTTGGGTTTATCCTTTAACCAACCATAATCCGGTGTAGAACTAAAATTTGCGGCCTTAATCTTATCCTTGCCAATCCCCCCTTTAAGCAAGGACTTGTTCACCAGCCCCTGTAGCCGATCATTCTCTTGCAGGGCTGCATCCAAAGACCGCGCCTCATTTTTAATCGTCAAAACGACGACAGCTTGATTGGCCTCTACCTTTATCTCTGCTGCACCATTAATAGAGATAATTTTGCGTGCATCGAGCAAATACGTACTCAATTCAGACGGACTTCCTGTTAGCTCAGGCGCGGCTATGGTTGCCTGTGATAAAAAAAGTACAACCATAGCCATATAGATATTTTTCATAATTGCTCTCCACAGCGATTAAAACGATCACGTTAATTATTGAATAACCAGAAACCAGTAAACCCTTTCAAAAACTCAGCTAAAACCATAGCAACACTTGTCACCATTTGGTGACAATGGAATGACTTTGATTTATCTACAGTTTCTGTATTTAAGCACGAAACATGTCGCTATCAGACGACAATTTCAACCATGCCAGCGGCTTTATTTTTAGTAAGCCGTTGTTAAATCAACACTATTACTCTTGGCACGGCGATTGCTATTAACAATCTGACAAGGCTATTAGCCGAACAGTGTGGTCACTGTGTACGTCTTGATATGAACATATTCGATAAGGACAAGATTAATGACTAATAAACTCGTAGCGGCAGGTTGTTTGATGACATTTATCGCCACACCTGTTTTTGCTGATGAAGCTATTAATTCAACGAAGCAAGCGATTGAAAAAGCTATAGCATCGGAATTCAATGAAATCGATACCAATCATGACATGAAAATAAACATGGAAGAGTTAAGCATTAAGGGTGTAAAGATTGCCAAATTTAAAAAGGCTGATATCGATAGCGATGGTTCGCTTAGCAAAGATGAGTTTATTGCTTACAACACAGAAGAAAAATAATTTTTAAGAGACCTTTGCACGATACAGGCGCGAAAGAAAAATGAGCTAATATTTTTCTGATTGAGGCAAAAAATGCAGTTAATAGCGAGCTATTGACAAGTTTTCTAACGAAAAGCAGGAGAATATTAGCCATTTTTACTCGTGATTGTATCGTACAAAGGTCTCCTTAAATTAATGACTCCGGCTCTTCCCCGGACATAACGATTTAAATTTATACAATTGATCCCTCCCTCTTGGGAGCAGGCACCCCCCTTGATTCCCTAATCAAATTGTTTGCTCCCTTTTTTACACATATTTTGCATAAAAATAATCAAAAACATCGGGAATGAGGGTTCTTTCAGGATTTGTGCTCCATGATCAATATGGCTGGCTTACCAATATGACAATTCAAACATTGACGCTAATAATCATCTTAATCATTCTCATCGATAACCTGATAAATTTTGTAAAATTTTGAACTCATGCAAGATAAAAAAACATTGATGGTGCTATCTTATTAGCCCAAGACCATGAACATGGTTATAAAACAAGATTAGTCAATAATAATGAAACGCAGTCATGTAACACGCTGGGCAACACTAACACTGTGGTGGTTAACCATGGCGGGATGTGCCACCCAACAACCAGCGCCTTTTATAACAGCTGAACCTGAACCTTTAGTGATCCCATGCTCAGAACAGCAGCAGGAAATTGTGCGCTTGCAACAAATTCTGGCCGACAAGGAACAACAAATCAGCACCCTGCTTGCATATCAAAAGAGCAAAGACATTGAGGTCAGCAAGCTAAGGGCTGATCAGCAGAATCAAGTCCAAGAACTAAAAGACACCACAACCCAGGTCGGCCGCGTCGAGGGGAAACTGCGCCGTTTTGCCACTGAGGCAGATGTTGCATCACGACTTGCAGAGATTGAGGTTGCGATGAAAACATTAGAATCCCGCTTAAATACAAAACACGAACTGCCACTACAGGTACTGGCGCATGGGCTTCTGGATAAGGCCTCGATTTCCTTCAAACGCGGTAGATATAGTGATGCGGCAGATCACGCAGCACAGGCAGAGCAGCTCATTGATATGTTGACGCAGCAGCCCGCGTTTGCCACACCACAAGCCACCCTGTTCAAAGTCGCTATTCCACTAAAAATAAAAGCCGACGGCCAACTACACCTAAAGCCAAACAGGCGTGCAACAGTGGTTGGAAAATTACAGAAAGCCACCCCCATCGTCGCCCGCTCATACAAGCAACAGTGGTTGCAGGTACAAACCGAGAATGGCAACAGCGGCTGGATATTTGCTGAATTTGTCGAACCGCGCTAGGAAAGCTCTAACAGGCTGCCAAGCCACTCATCTCAATCCGCACAACGTACCTGATTGCGACCGGCACGCTTGGCCTCGTAAAGCATTTTATCTGCGCGTGCAACTATCGCATATGCCGTGTCGTCACATTGCCGGCTGTCGGCAACCCCCACGCTTAGAGTGACTGTTATTGACTCGCCGTTGAATTCATAACTCGCTGTTTGAATTTTAGCTCGAATACGTTCGGCCATTTCCTGGGCTGCTGACAAGCTTGTCTCGGGTAACACGATAACAAACTCCTCACCACCATAGCGGGCAGCATAATCTATGCTGCGTATTGATTGGGAAAACGTCTTGGCCACCCTTGCCAGCACATAATCACCGGCAAGATGGCCATAATTGTCATTGAGTATTTTGAAGTGGTCAATATCAAGTAAGAGCACAGAAAACTGGCGTTGATTGCGCTGATAGCGTGCAAGCTGATCGGCCAGAATATCATCGAGCTTTTTGCGATTATAAAGACCTGTCAGGCTATCGGTAATGGAGAGCGTTCCCAGCAGCTGGTTCTGTTTTACTAAGGCTAAGCTGGCAGTTTCGAACTCTTGATGGCTATGACGTAAATTATCAGCCATCTGATTGAACACTTGCGTGAGATGGCCAAGCTCATCACGTCGCCGGACAGGCAGTTGTATGCTTAAATCACCATCAGCGATACGCGCAGCGGCCGTGGTAAGGGACTCCAGTGGCGTGACAATTGAGCGCCCCATCCGCCAGGCCACTAAGGCCACCAGCAATGTCAGACCTGCTATCAACATCAAAAATATATCGCGAAAAGCAGTCCAGGCTTGGTATATATCGGCGCGTTCTCTTTCCGCCACAACAATAAGCGACAGCGATGGCGCTATTTCCACCAGCCCAAATACCGGATGCTGCCAGTGGCCGTCAAAGTTCATCGGTTCACCTGTTTGTGCTCGCAGATCTTGCAACACCTGAGGTTCTATCATTGATAATGAAGCTGAATCTTCATAGGTTCCCAGCAATGGTCTGCCGTTCAAATCCAGCAACACCAGCTCCCCTGGCGACGCGCCTGCAATCTGCATCAGGTGCGGTAGCATCGCTTGCAAATCCACGACCGCGACCAATGTGCCAATCACGCGATTGTCTAGCGACAATACCGGAACGGCTAATGTAACTGTGGCCGTGGCATACACCTCATCCGGATGAGGCTGAACAATAACCCCCCCTTCAGATGGCCAGGAGTCTGGCAATATAAGTTCTTTAGGTGTATCGACACTACTGGCAATCATTTGTGCATCAGGAGCCAATACAGTCAGTTCAAGTAACGGTGGCAGCTTTTCCTGCACCAAACGTAAATACTGCGGCAGCAGCGCTGAAACCTCACTGGTATTTGCCGATGACAAATTTAAATAATGCGAAACCCCATTGATAACCGCGTCAGAACCAGACAACGAACGCAGCCCTTCTATCCGCGCCTTTAACCAATACTCCAACTCACGATTGGCATCACTTGCCAATGTTCGCAGTTGGTGGCTGACATTGGCAGTAATCATAGTCTCATTCTGCCAAAATGACAGCAGCCCCAGCCCCAGCGAAGGAATAAGCGTGGCGAGAATGGCAAAGATTAGGATCTTGTTTTTAATACTGTTTAACAAAATCACGACACCCCTTCTTCAGTAAACAACCGGTTGATACAGACAAAGAATATACAGGCACTCAGACGATAGAATAAGCTCTGGTGCACAATTTTGTGCGTTAGATCTTATTAATGACAGGCCTAAAAACCAACTTGACCACTAAACAAATTACACTACAGGTGGTTTGACAACAGCCTTATCATAGGCGTGCGGATGTGTAATGGCCCCACTCAGCAAAAACACCTCCAGCAAACTGGTATAGGATTGTTTTGAAATCAGCGGATCGTTCTCCCAGCAGCCAAGTTGCTGGTAGGTTTTCACCGTCTGCGCGAGTACTCCCCTGTCTATGCCAGGAAAAAAGTTTGCCTCAAATTCCAGTGCCGCAATCTCCTCTGCCGGTGCCTTGATGACAAAATCCAGAGACTTTTGATAGGCGGACATAAATGCCTGCGCCATTTCAGTATTTAACCACTGACGCGATGCACACAAACTGCTAAACGCAACCGGCCCCACCGCATCTCCCACCGCCGCAACCACATAACCTACCCTATCATGTTCAAGTTGCTGCGGTGCGGGGCCTTGCAGATGCACGTAGTCGGCATCGCCATTGCGAAATACCATCTCAATGGCTGCCACATCACCGGCATCAATCACATCAAGACTGGCAAAATCCAGCCCTTGTTGCTGCAAGCCATATTTAAGCATGGCCAGGGGCTGAAAAAAATGATCGACCAGCACCTGCCTGCCACACAGCTTTTGCCAGTTAAAATCCGGATCGGGTTCTCGTGCGGCGATAAAAAATCCGTCCCGGGCATTAATCTGGGCAAAGTGAACAATATTCACTTCATTGCCCCGCTCCAGCTCTGCAAACGAGGTGGCCACAGCAGATTGCGCCAAATGGCAGCTACCATTATTGATATTGTCCACCACAGTATTATCCGGGCTGGCAACAACATAATTTGGATCTAAGCCCAGGTCACGCAAAAACCCACCCGCCATAGTCATTAATAACGGGCTATAAAAAACAGAATGGCGCAGGGCCATAATATTGATTTCAGACATGTTGTTTCCTGTTGTTTCTGAGCGCTGTTTTCATGCGCTGAGCCTATTTATTCAGTTCTGCAATGGCCTCTGCCGCTAAACGCTCAGTATAAAGATTAATCTTGCGGTGGCCGAGCATCCAACCCAACAGGAAGCGATAAAAATCAGTCCAGGCGATGGCATACATGGCCAGCCATTCTGCCTTTAACTGACCCCAGTCCAAGATTTTGTTTGTTATTTCCAGCGCCTGTTTCAGTTCAGCGAAATAATAATCTAATAACTCATCCTGCCACTGCTCACACTGCTGTTCACTAAGGCAACTGCCAAGTAAATAGACCACATCTTTCATGCCACAACCCCCACCGACATATTGAAAGTCCACCGCTGCGACAGCCCGGTTATCGGCAGAAAAACAAAAATTATCCACCTTGGCGTCGCCATGCACCAGGGTTTGATAACAACAGTTATTTAAGCGTTTGTCTAATTCCGCTGCAGCCTTTTTTAAATCCCCCTCGGCCATCGCTGCCAGTTCATCTGGCCGTGTTTCAAGGTGCCAATAGGTGCCGGTCTGCCATAAGCCCTCAGGCCTCGCCCCCATAAAGGTTGCATGAAAATTGGCCAGCCAGCTCAAACACAGTTTAACCCCCTGCCTATCGAGGTCAGACTTTCTTTGCGGAAATCCGGCCGCATTCAAATCTTCCAAAACAATCACAGACTCATCTACCGCTGCGGTGGCGGCGTAACACTGGGCCACCCGGCACCGTTGTCCGCAGCGTTCGCTCCAGTCACGATACCAGTGCATCTCAACAGCGTATGATTTTATTTTTCGCGCGTGGGAACGATCGGTATTCCAACCTCTGGGATGAACAGCCTCTGAAGGCAAAACAATATATTTCAAAACAGCAGAACTTAGATCAGTGCCAACAAGTTCAACACGTACGACTTCGCCATAACCGCTCCACAAGGTTTGAATGACGTGCTGCGAACTGATTGCACTGGCACGAGTGGAATGGAGAACAAAATCCTGAAAGTGTTTATTCATCGACAATTATTTCAGCTCAAGCCCACGCATACGATTTACCAACGCCACCAGTTCCTGAAGCCGCGGCATAGCCAGATTGCCGATGACATGCGGCATGATTCGATCCAGCCCCCGTGTCTCGACATCTTGCAAGGCCTTACTCAGGCCCGCCACCAGATCCATTTGTTCCGGGGCGTAATGTTCAGCGAAATGGCAAATCAAATAGGCGATGGCGCGCAGCTGTGCACTATCCACAAGCTGCTCAACTCTGGACAAATCAATCTCCTGCCAGCCATAGCGCAAGGCACGTATGTCATAGACTTGAATTTTATCCCTGCCCTCTTGTACACAGGCGCTAAGGCATTGCGGTGTTGGCACCCGACGATGCGAGACAATCTCAAGTGACCCGGATTCGTGTGCAGATA
>JAJRUN010000121.1 GCA_024277755.1 Gammaproteobacteria bacterium
ACATTGTTATTATTAACGCTTTCGTTGTAATACTCACGCCGGTCGGCGATTTGATTTTCCAGCCCACTGATGCGGGTCTGCAAGTGTTGAAAGCTCTCGCTGGCCTTTAACTCGGGATAATCCTCAGCTACAGCAAACAGGCTACCCAAACCCATGCGCAACATACTTTCGGCAGGCCCCAGGGCCGCCACATCACCAGCAGCACGGGCGCTGGCCACTTGCGAGCGGGCCTGCATGACCTTTTCCAGGGTCTCCTGCTCATACCCCATATACTGTTTGCAGGTCTCCACCAGCTTGGGCAATTCATCGTGGCGCTGCTTTAACAGCACATCGATATTGGACCAGGACTGGGATACGTTATGCTTAAGACTCACCAGGTTGTTGTAGATCATGACCGCATAGACCACAATCACCAAAACAATACCAAGAAAAATAAAAGTGCTGATTTCCATGGGGGGCTTCTCCTGTTCCTCCAATCGACAATTATGTTGATCTATCGGCTAATCAACAAAGGATATTAATGAACACACATTACGATCTTATCGCAATTGGCGGCGGCAGCGGTGGTCTGGCCGCCACCAAACAGGCGGCCAGTTTAGGTGCCCGTTGCGCCGTCATAGAAGGCGACCGCCTCGGCGGCGCCTGCGTCAATGTCGGCTGCGTACCCAAAAAGGTCATGTGGTATGCCGCCAGTCTCGGCCATAGCCTGGCTGATGCTACCGATTACGGCTTTGCCATCGACAACAACGGTTTCGACTGGCACAAGATGAAACAAGGCCGCGACAGCTATGTTCAACGCCTCAACCAGATTCACCTCAACAACCTCGGCAAGGCACAGGTCGATCTCATCACCGGTTACGCCCGTTTTGTGGATGCACACACCGTCTAGGTGAACGGCCAGCAATACAGCGCCGACCACATCATTATCGCCACCGGCGGCAGACCACTGCAACCCAGGTTGCCCGGCACGGAACTGGGCATTACCTCGGACGGCTTTTTTGAACTGACACAACAGCCACAAAAAACCGTCATCGTCGGTGGCGGTTATATCGCGGTCGAGATTGCCGGGGTACTCAATGCCCTCGGTAGCAAAGTGGATATCCTGCTGCGCGGCGACCTGCTGCTCAGCGCCTTTGACCCTTTGATTCGTGACACCGTCCGCGAACAGATGCAACAGGACGGCATCAACATCCACAACAACATCAACCTGGATGCCGTGACGCTGGGGGAAAATGACAAGCTGGTGCTGATATCTGAGGACAAGCCCGAGCTGAGTGGCTATGACTGCCTGATCTGGGCTATTGGCCGCATCCCCAACACCGACCAGATTAACCTCGAAGGCATTAATTTAATCTGTGATGTGGGCGGGTTCATCCCGGTGGATGAATACCAAAACACCAATATCGACAACATCTACGCCCTTGGCGATGTCACCGGCAAGGCCACGTTGACTCCTGTGGCCATCGCCGCCGGACGCAAACTGGCCCAGCGCCTGTTTGCTGGCAAGACCAACAGCAAGCTGGATTACAACAATATTCCCAGCGTGGTGTTTACCCATCCTCCCGTGGCCACGGTGGGCCTGACCGAACCACAGGCACGTGAACAATACGGCGACCAGGTCAAAATTTATCAAACCAAATTCACAGGCATGTACCACGCCATGACCGGGCACAAAACCAAAACAGCCATGAAACTGATTTGTGTCGGCACAGATAAAAAAGTGGTGGGCTGCCACATTGTCGGCACAGGAGCCGACGAAATGCTGCAAGGCTTTGCCGCCGCTATCAAGATGGGCGCCACCAAGGCAGACTTTGATAACTGCGTTGCCATCCACCCCACCAGCGCCGAAGAGTTGGTTACCTTAAAATAGATATTTATTATCACGAAGATTGTGAATTGTAAGAGCCAAAAGGCCAAACAAATCAAAACAGCTAACCGTTTATTGAGTGGTAAATACATTTTTTCTTCGTGACCTTCGTGGTGAATTAAAATAGAAAATACAGATTAGGAGAATTCAAACATGAGCATCCGCAGCTTTCAGGGCACACACCCCAATATCGCCGCCAGCGCCTATATCGACGAGGACGCCGTCATCATCGGCGCTGTCACTATCGGCGCAGACACTTCAGTCTGGCCCACCGTTGCCATTCGTGGTGATGTGCAGAAAATCAGCATCGGCGAGCGCAGCAATATTCAGGACGGCTCCGTGTTGCACGTCACCGCCGACAATGAATACAACCCCGGAGGATTTCCACTGAAGATCGGCAACGGCGTCACTGTCGGCCACAAGGCCATCCTTCACGCCTGCACTGTCGAAGACCATGCCCTGATTGGGATGGGCGCAATTATTCTCGACGGTGCAATCATCAGAACCAAAGCACTGATCGGCGCAGGCAGCGTTGTTGGCCCAGGCAAAGATATTGAAGGCGGCTATCTGTGGCTGGGCAGTCCAGCCAAAAAAATACGGCCACTGTCTGACAAAGAGCTGGCCTATCTGGAGTATTCAGCCCAGCACTATGTCAATCTAAAAAACAAATACAGCGACCACTGAAATAGCCGATAGATTAAGGACGAGCTAAGAAAAAACGATCCGTTTTCAGAGATAATTAACAAAAATTATCAGGTTGTATGTTACTCAATTCCCACCAAACCAGAGCAAACCTTCAGCAGCAACTCATCAAGCTCATAATCGTCTGTCTGTTGTTGATTTGCAGCAATAACAGCTGGGGCGAAACCAACTACCGCGACACCCCCGTGCTCACCCTGCGCGCCCAGCAATACATGAAAATCGGTGACTACTACGCCGCACGCCAGGAATATCAAAGAGCCATCGCCGCCTACCTGAAGGCCGCCGAACTATCGCCCGACAACCTGCCGCCGGAGCAACAGCTGGGCATTGCCGAACGACTGGCCAATTTGCAGCAATTGGAGCCGGCCATCAACAATCTACAGAAAATCCGTCGCGACGAACCAGACAACGCCCAGGCTCGCCTGTTGTTGGCCAGATATCTCGGCTGGAACAGTCAACTGCGCGAATCCGCCATCGTCGCCGATGAATTATTGGCCCTGCAACCAAACAGCCTGGATGCCCGAATCATCAAGGCCACCGTCTCCAGTTGGCGCGGTGATTACGCCACCGCCATCCCCTTGTTCGAAGCCGTGCTACGCCAGCAAGAAGACTTTGACACTCGCCTCAGCTACTACTACGCCCTGAGCAAAGTCAGCCATGTGATCTGGCGCAATAAAATGGCCGATGAACTGAAGGCAGAAAATGAATATCAACAATTGGCACTGGAGGATTTGAGCTGGACACTGCAAAGCCAATCAGCCCCTTCAGTGTCATACCTGTATGAGTTTTACAATGACTCATATAAAAATAAACACATCGAACAGCGCTTGCAATTCAGGCGTTCCTGGCGGGATAACAGTAGCTTTCTAAACATGACCCGCACAGAAGCCGCTGATGATTTTGGTTATCGTTACAACCTGGACATGCTCACCGTCGGCATAGAAAAATCACCCGGCGACGCCAACCGCCTGTCAGCCGAAATTGGCATCACACGCTACAACGATTTTGACTATTCTGACGTACTCACCAGCCAACTGTTTTTCAGCCACCGGCGACCTGACCTTTTCCTCAGCATGGAATACAGACATGAAGCCAATGACGATTACACCCTGATCATCTTCAACAACATCAGAACCCACAAACTGGAATTCAAGGCCAACTACCTGCCCAGTGATTTTTGGGATATAGAGTTTAACCATTTGTATGCCAGTTACTCTGACCAAAACCGTTCAAATGAAACCGAACTGACATTTCGTTACGCCATCCACCACACTCCGCCACGCATCAGCATTGCTTACAGACATGAACGCTTGGCCTTCGCCATGCAAAAATACAGTGGTTATTACAATCCCGACCTGGCCAATACCGACAAGTTATTAGTGCAAATATATCAACTTGGAAATCGCTACGAGACCGGTGCCGAAATTTATTCAGGCTACCAGAGCAATCGTTACTTTGGCATCGCCAACAACTACAGCCTCATCGGCTGGAGTGCATTTTATCGCCTGCATTTACGCCGCAACCTGTTTCTTGAAGTGACATACGAGGGCAGCAACTCAAGCTATGCAACTCCTTATGGCTACGACTATAATCTGATAAGCGCCAGCGCAAAGGTTTTTTTGTAAACCGAGGCATTGAAATACTATTGAGCGACTAAGAACGTAGGCGTCATACAACAAAAACATCTGCAATTTGTTTCAACAGATTAACCCATCAAAAAACGTCAGTATTGCGCACTACAGATCTAAGGCGGATAACCCTGAATCACTGGCATCGAATTAATTTCGATTCAACAAAGGGAGGGGGATAGTAATGAAGCGAAGCAAACTAACACCATTCTTGATATTAATAGGAGTGACTACAGTCGGGTGCACACCGTTGAGCGAAACACGGCTTGACCCTGTTTTGGTGGATGTTCCCCGAGATCTTTTAGGTTCGGTTCGCAGTGAACCGTGTGATTATTTTTTCGGGAAGTGTTTGAAAAAATCGACAACGGTGGTTACTGGTCAGCAGCCTACGCTCGTACTGAATGGATTCAGCGTGAAGGAGTGGAAAGGATCAGCTCGCTTCACAGCTCAGTTGATTTTGAGGGCCGGCCAGGCACGGGATTCATTAGTGGCGATATGAGTTATAGCTCGCCAACTGGCCCAGTGGAGAATCGAGTGATTATCAGGCGGTCTGGCTCAATTTCGGAGAACGACACGCTCATTGGTGGCGGTTTGGATCTCGTTGATTTGCAATGTAAAGTGGTCGGCAAAACGGGCTGGCTGGTTCAGGGATTTTATGTAGCCCCGGAGAACTCCTTTGATACTGAATTCAGACACCAATGGGCCACCAGCTTCACATTTATTCCCGGGGTCTTGGATTAGCACTACCAACCAACCGCTTGGTTTTTGACTTGGTGACATTTTCAGCATCTTTTTTTCGGCAGCGGCAAGAACTTCAAACCATTGGTATGGTAACCTGCACCTAATCATCAGCGGCGGCAAATAAGTTTAAATACATTTATTCTTAATAATTTTCATCGTTGAGGGTTTTAGGCCGGGGGGCACTTTTTATATGAGAACTTATTTTTGCAGTCCATGTTGGTTTGTTCTTCATCCCCCTATAGTTTGATCAGGTTTATTTTTAAGGTTAGGGAGAAGCGGTATGAAGAAGTATTTTTTGAATGCCACAATAGCAGCAGCAGGAATTGCTTTGGTCAGTGGCGTATCTATTGTCAAGGCAGCGGGCTCTGAAAGCCCGGATTTTGACTCGTCATCGGGTATTTTATCCTTACCCATCGTTAGCGTTGACTCAGCCACATGGTATAAAGACGTCCAGCTGGAGCTGTTCTTTGACACAGGGCAATTTAATTTACTGTCTGCAACCACCACTGAAGCCTCAGTGTCACTGGAGTCGCGGATAGCAACACTGGAAGACCTGGTTGTTCCCGCTATGACTGTTAACGAAGAGGCGGCACTTGATTCAAGAGTGGATGCGCTTGAAGGCCAGATTGTTTCACCCATTAGCGAAGAGGCGGCCAGCCTTGATGAACGTATAAGCGCCCTGGAAAGCGTGCTTAATCCCGCGATCATTACCACCAACCTGCAGCCAGGAAAATATCTTGATAATGGCGACTGGTGTTTTAATCTGTCTGGCCCCTACGTATATAACGAGTCCCGGGTAACTTATTTTATACAGTCTTGTACGGACTATGCCACCCCCATAGTAATGGAACTTATTTCCGGTTCGGTAGAAAGTCATCCACAGATGGGAGAGCGTCTGACTGATCTAAACATGCCCGACAATCGAATTTACGGGCTTGTAACAGATAGCGACACATCGCTCTCACCCACGCGTTCTTGGTATGCAAATAATGTAGTCGGTGTTAGGCAGTCTGGTGATTTTTTGACTGTAGATCTTTACACTGCTGGCAGTACGGATGCAATCACTGCCTACAAGACAATCACGCTGACCAAACAGGCAGAGTAAAAATATTGTAATTAGAGCGTGTAAAACACATTACCGGGCCAGCAATATTTTCTGGCCCTTTTTTTATGAGTGACGAAAAATCAGGCACAACGAAAAAAACCTACCCACCATTGTCTTTATCAGCCTTTTTTTCTTCCTTAACCAGCAACCAGACAAAGACACCAATCAGCAGCAGAAGCACAACCACTTCGGTAATGACTATAAATTTCATAACCTGTTCCTAAATTAAATCATTTTATCAACATGCCAAAAATCAAGACAGCCACTCACCACATCAAGTCATCAGGGATCTTGTAATCAGCATACGGATCATCTTCATCCTGCTCTGGCTCGGCACTGTGTTCTGCAGTGATAATATATTTTTCATCACGCTGTTTTATTTTCTCTGCCACCGGCATGGGCACCAGTTCATAACGCTCACCTAACCTGGCAATGACCAGACGACCGGTGATGAGATGTTTGTGTATTTTTTCTGATACGTGAATGCGCTTGACCACATTGGCATCGCTAAAATTATAGACAACATCGCCATCACGTTCTTCAACGCAATTATTTTCAATCAGCTGTTTAATCTGCGCGGCGATGGCCTTGCGTTCAGCTTCTTCTTTTAACTGCTGGTTAAGCTGGCGGTCGCGTTCAACTTTTTCCGCGAGGGCTTTTTGTGCCAGCAGCTTGGCCTCGTCCATCTGCGGCGCAGCACCTTTTGAGGACTTCTGTTTTTTGTTTTTATATTGGCTGTGCTTGATTTTTTGTGCCTTGTTTTTATCAACCAGGCCACTTTTTTTCAGTTGATCAAAAAGTGAGTTTGCCATGACTATACTCCGGGCGTTCTAAGTTATAACGATGTATTGATTCGGTAAAGTGCAGTTCTTTGAGCGACTTATGTCGTTACAAAATCTAGTCACCACCAATATGAACTGAGCGCCGAATACGACGAACCAACAAAAACACCGTGCCAATAATAATTGGAATGGCAATACCGGTTGCCAATTCGGTGTCAAATTTTATGCCTGCCGCCTTGACTGCCTTTAAACCGTATGAAGTCAGCCCAAGCAGATAGTAGCTCAGCACAACAATTGACAAGCCTTCTACTGTTTCCTGCAGGCGCAGTTGCAAATGGGCGCGTTTATCCATGGAATGCAGCAGGTCACGACTCTGTTTTTCCATGGATATTTCAACACGAGTCCGCAATAAAGATGAGGCGCGTTCTACCCGAGTCGAGAGAGTGTCCAGCTTGTCGTGTACCAGGGCGCAGCTTCCCATGGCAGAGGTGAGGCGCTGCTCCATAAATTCTTTAAACATCTGCAGGCCCTGAATACGTTTTTCACGTAATTCTGAGACGCGCAGTTTAACAATATCGTAGTACATGGATGAGGCGTTAAAACGCTGGCTACTCTTGGCAGAGATGCGTTCTATTTCTGCGGCCAGGTGTGTTAATTCATTTAGCAGTCCCTGTTCATCTTCGACACATTCAAGCTTGATATTTGTTTCTGTCAAAGCCGCAAGCCGTTCATCGAACCGGGCCAGTTTGGGAATATAACTGCGCATCAACGGCACGGGCAGCATGGCCAGCATGCGATAGGTTTCAATCTCCAGCAGGCGCTGCACCAAACGACCGGCCTGACGACTCCGCAACTCTACGTCGTGAATCAGGATACGGCCAAAGCCGTCACTGTGCACCTGGTTGTCGGTCCAGACAATGGCATTACCTGCCGCCACTTCAGAACCAATCACCGTGTTCGATGCAAACAGAACAGACAGCTCTTTCAAACCGCGCTGTGGTCGATCACTGGCCTCAAAGGCAATATGGGTGGCAACAATAACTTCGCCGGGCAGTGTTGCCAGCCACTCTTTGGGGACATGATTAATTGCTGGCTCGGAAAACGGCGTTTCAAAAGGGGCGTTATGAAAAAAGGTATAGGTGGAATATTCGGTGTGACGCTCCCAGGTCATTCGATACATACCCAGCGTGACACTGAAATGATCATCATGCAGCGCCGGTGGTGCGACGCCATAACGTTCGCATAACTGGGCGATGCAACTGCGTTCGAGACCCGCCAGATCATTATCACACAGCAGTACCAGGTGTGATATTTGTGTGGGTGCTTCCAGCAGCTCTACAGCACCCGCATGCAATTCATTGTGCAATTTAAAACGCTGGCTGTGTTCAGAGATCCCCAACATCTTTTTTTTCAATGGCTCGGCCGCTTCAGCCAGGGATTGTGATGCTGTTGGCTCACCGTTCATGTATTTGCTTCCTCAAATAATCAATATCAGCAGCATTCCATCATAGGCATGCGACAGGCGTATGACAATGTAGAACGACAAAAGGCGGAGCAGATCAGACGCTCCGCCTTTTGCTTAAAGTGCCAGGGCTTAGCCTTGCAGTTTGACCCTTAATAACTGATTTACCTGGCTAGGGTTGGCCTTGCCTTGTGAGGCCTTCATTACCTGACCAACAAAGAAACCCAGCACCTTTTCGTTACCACCACGGTACTGTTCTACCTGGGCCTGATTATTGGCCAGCACTTCATCAACGATCTTTTCAATCGCCCCGCTGTCTGTTACTTGTTTCAGGCCTTTGGCTTCAATGATGGCATCGGCATCACCCTCGCCTTCCCACATGGCGGCGAAGACCTGCTTGGCGATCTTGCCGGAGATGGTATTGTCTTTAATACGTTTGATCATGCCACCCAGCATGTCAGCCGTCACCGGACTGTCAGCCAGCGCCATGCCGTTTTTATTTAACGCACCAAGCAATTCACTGATCACCCAGTTGGCAGCCAGTTTGGCATCTTCGCCTTCTTTGACTACCGCCTCAAAAAACCCTGACAGAGCGCGATCACTGGTGAGAGTGCTGGCATCATCGGCTTTAAGCTTATACTCATCAATGAAACGCCTTTTCTTGGCATCAGGCAATTCAGGCAGTGTGGCACGTATTGCTTCGATATATGCGTCATCAATCTCTACCGGCAACAAATCAGGATCAGGGAAGTATCTGTAATCGAAGGCCTCCTCTTTGCTGCGCATGGAGCGGGTTTCGTTTTTATCGGCATCGTAAAGGCGGGTTTCCTGCACCACTTTACCGCCAGCCTCAAGCACATCAATCTGTCGTTCCACTTCGATGTTAATGGCACGTTCAACAAAACGGAATGAGTTGATGTTTTTCAATTCGGCGCGGGTGCCGTACTCTTGCTGACCCTTGGGCCGAATCGACACATTGGCATCACAACGAAACGAACCTTCCTGCATGTTGCCGTCACAAATTTCCAGATATTGCACCAGCGAGTGAATCTTTTTCATGTAGGCAACGGCTTCTTTGGCGCTGCGCATGTCTGGCTCGGAAACAATCTCCAGCAACGGTGTGCCAGCACGATTTAAGTCTATCCCAGTCATACCATGAAAATCTTCATGCAGGGATTTACCCGCATCTTCTTCGAGGTGGGCACGGGTAATACCGATGACTTTTGTGCTGCCGTCTTCCAGCTCGATTTCCAATTCACCCCTGGCCACAATCGGATGATCCATCTGACTGATCTGATAGCCCTTGGGCAGGTCAGGATAAAAATAATTTTTACGCGCAAACACTGAGCGCCGAGTGATTTCACAGTTATTGGCCAGGCCAAACTTGACGGCCATGCGCAGGGCCTCTTTATTGAACACAGGCAACACACCCGGCAGCCCCAGATCCACCGCGCAGGCCTGGGTGTTAGGTTCAGCACCATAGGCGGTGGAGGCACCGGAAAAAATCTTACTCTTGGTCGCAAGCTGGGCGTGAATTTCCAGACCGATGACGACTTCCCATTGCATTGCTTATTCCTCTTTTATTTTTTACCACGAAGCACACGAAAACCACTAAAAAAACAGCGTTTAACTTAGTTCGCTTCGTGGTGAATAAAACTACCTAAAAGCCTCTGGCGCACGGGTGTGCCAGTCGGTGTGCTGTTGATATTGATGCGCCACATTCAACAGCCGCGCTTCGTCAAAATAGTTGCCGATAATTTGCAAACCCACCGGCCGCTGACCCACAAAACCACATGGCACTGACATGCCGGGCAAGCCGGCCAGGTTAGTGGCAATGGTATAGGCGTCAGACAGATACATAGTGACCGGATCATCGGTCTTCTCACCCAGATTAAAGGCCACGGTTGGCGAGGTTGGCCCCATGATCACATCGACCTTTTCAAACGCCTGCTTAAAATCCTGCGAAATCAACTGCCGCGATTTCTGCGCCTTGATGTAATAGGCATCGTAGTAACCCGCCGACAGAACATAAGCACCAATCATGATGCGGCGTTTTACTTCCGTGCCAAATCCTTCACCACGGGAGCGCTTGTACAGATCTTCCAGGTCTTTGGGGTTGTCACAGCGATAACCGAAACGGACACCATCAAAACGTGACAGATTGGATGAACATTCCGCCGGGGCTACCACGTAATAGGCGGGGATAGACAGACCTGTGTTAGGCAGGCTGATATCGACAATCTCGGCGCCGAGTTTTTTATACTCATCAATGGCTACCTGAACTGCGCTGGCAACATCATTATCCAGTCCTTCAGCGAAATATTCCTTTGGCAGACCAACCTTCAAACCTGCCAGCGGCTGATTCAGCGAGGCACTGTAGTCAGGCACGTCACGCTCAATCGAAGTTGAATCTTTATCATCAAACCCGGCCATGGCATTCATCATCAGGGCACAGTCTTCAGCCGTGCGCGCCATTGGCCCGGCCTGGTCGAGACTGGAGGCAAAGGCGATCATTCCGTAACGTGACACCCGGCCATAGGTGGGCTTTAGACCGGTAATACCGCACAGCGCGGCTGGCTGACGGATTGAACCACCTGTATCGGTGCCGGTTGAGGCTGGCGCCAAGCGCGCGGCAACAACAGCCGCTGAACCACCGGAAGAGCCTCCCGGCACCGCATCCAGATCCCAGGGGTTTTTCACCGCACCGTAAAAACTGGTTTCGTTGGATGAGCCCATGGCAAACTCGTCCATGTTGGTCTTGCCCAGCATCACCGCACCGGCCTGTTTGAAATTGCTGATGACGGTGGCATCGTAAGGCGAAATAAAATTATCCAGCATCTTCGAGCCACAGGTGGTCTTGATGCCATTGGTACAAAAGATATCTTTCTGCGCCAGCGGAATACCCGTCAGGGTGCCAGCCGTACCGGCCTTGATCCGGGCATCGGCCTGCCTGGCCGCAGCCAGGGCCTCGTCAGCGGTAACGGTGATATAGCTGTTAACCTGAGGATCTAGTCTTTCAATGCGCTCAAGATAGGTTTGCGTTAGCTCGACACTGGAAAACGCTCCCTGTGCCAGGGACTGGGATAATTCGGCGATGGTTTTGTTATGCATGTTTTGAATTCTGTGTTGCGATGATTTGAATGACTCAACAGGGCTGACGGGCAGCTATTATTCAATAACCTTGGGCACCAGATACAAGCCATTTTCAGTCTGCGGTGCAATCTGCTGAAAATGCTCGCGCTGATCTGATTCGGTGGCCACGTCGTCGCGCAGGCGCTGAACCATTTCCATTGGGTGAGCCATCGGTTCAACGCTGTCAGTATCGACACTGTCCATCTGTGCCACTAAATCGAAAACATTGGAGAGGTTACGAACATATTCAGGCACATCGGCTTCAGCCACTTCAAGCCGCGCTAGATGGGCTATTTTTTCAATATCACTGCGTTCAATACTCATCTCAAAACTCCAATTTTTTCACTTTACCCACCGTTGCTGGCGAGGCAGGCGAATTTAACATACTTATTAACTTGCCCAAAGCCCCCACAAATTGCTAAATTACTGCAAGTTTTGGTCGCAACCTGTACCAAGCGCACAATTTCAGGGTAACTCAAGCAAATGGTTTTCAAACGCTTTCGCGGAATTTTCTCCAACGATATCGCCATCGATCTCGGTACTGCCAACACATTAATATATGTACGCGGACAAGGCATAGTCCTCAATGAACCTTCCGTGGTCGCTGTGCGCCAGGATCGCGGCCCCGGCGGCCCCAAAAGCATCGCCGCCGTCGGCATGGAAGCCAAACGCATGATTGGCCGTACCCCGGGCAGCATCGTCGCCATCCGGCCACTAAAAGACGGTGTCATCGCTGACTTCACTGTCACCGAAAAAATGTTGCAGCATTTTATTCGCAAGGTGCATGAAAACAAATTTTTCCGCCCCAGCCCCCGCGTCCTGATCTGCGTTCCCTGCGGTTCAACCCAGGTGGAACGCCGCGCAATCAAGGAATCAGCCGCTGGTGCGGGTGCCCGTGATGTCTACCTGATCGAGGAGCCCATGGCGGCGGCCATTGGTGCCGGCATGCCGGTAGGCGAAGCGCAGGGCTCAATGGTGCTGGACATTGGTGGTGGCACCACCGAAATCGCCATTCTGTCGCTGAACGGCATTGTTTATTCGGCCTCGGTGCGTATCGGCGGTGACCGCTTTGACGAAGCCATTATCAACTACGTGCGCCGTAACTACGGTACACTGATCGGCGAAAGCACTGCCGAGCGCATCAAACATGAAATCGGCTCCGCCTTCCCCGGCAAGGAAGTGCTTGAAATTGAGGTCAAGGGTCGCAACCTGTCCGAGGGTATCCCGCGCAGTTTTACCCTCAACAGCAACGAAATTCTTGAATCACTGCAAGAACCACTTTCCGGCATTGTCAGCGCGGTTAAGACCGCATTGGAACAAACCCCGCCCGATCTGGGGGCCGATATCGCCGAACGCGGCATGGTTCTGACGGGGGGGGGTGGCCTGCTGCGCGACTTTGACCGTTTGCTGATGGAAGAAACCGGCCTGCCAGTGATTGTTGCCGAAGACCCGCTGACCTGCGTCGCCCGTGGCGGTGGTCGCGCACTGGAGATGATCGACGAAGGCGGCACCGAGCTGTTTTCAGTGGAATAGTCGCAAACGGACTTTTTTATGGCTGGCAGGCGGGGGCCTGCCAGCATTGAATATAGATATTAACCATCAGCCTTTTAGGCTAGAGGGCGCATCATCAAACCCCTATTTGTACACGGCTCATCTGCCAGCGTACGCTTTCTCGCGTGCCTGCTGCTCTCTATTCTGTTAATGACACTGGATCACCGTTTTCAGTACCTGAAAGAGATTCGCGCCGTTGTTTCTGTGATTGTCTACCCGGTGCAGTATATTGTGAATTTCCCGGTCAGTGCCGGCAAATGGGCCGATGACAGTTTTTCCAGCCGTGAAGCGCTGATGGCGGAAGTCACCCGCCTCAAAACCCAGCAATTGCTCTACGACGTCAGGCTGCAAAAACTCGCTGCACTGGAAAGTGAAAACATGCGTTTGCGCCGACTGCTGGACTCATCATCAAAAGTCGGTGAGCGGGTCTTGATTGCCGAACTGCTGGCGGTGGATATGGAGCCTTTTTCCAGTCAGATCGTCATCAACAAAGGCAGCGGCGACAACATCTACCCCGGCCAGGCCTTGTTAGACGCCAACGGCATCATGGGACAGGTGACCAGTGTTGAGCCACTCACCAGCACCGCTACCCTGATCACTGACCCCAATCACGCCATCCCTGTGGCAGTGAACCGCAACGGCTTGCGCACCATTCTTATCGGCACCGGCAGCTCAGAACAATTGGATATCCCCTACTTCCCCAATAATGCCGACATCCAAATCGGCGACCTGCTGGTTAGCAGCGGCCTGGGGGGGCGTTTTCCACAAGGTTATCCTGTTGCCACCATTACCGAAATTGATATTGACCCCGGTCAGCCCTTTGCCCGGGTCAGAGCCAAACCCACCGCAAAACTACAGCGCAGTCGCGAAGTATTGCTGGTCTGGCCAAACAAAGCTGACACAGACGGAGAGCAAAACTAATGGCACATGCAACCCGCGGCGGCAGCATAGTGGTCATCGGTCTCACTTTTTTCACCGCCCTGGCGCTGACCATTGTCCCGCTACCGGAGTGGCTGGTTGAT
The DNA here is from genome assembly GCA_024277755.1 of Gammaproteobacteria bacterium. GTDB lineage: Bacteria > Pseudomonadota > Gammaproteobacteria > Tenderiales > Tenderiaceae > Tenderia. The sequence continues at coordinate 13,993 of JAJRUN010000121.1, forward strand.
TTTCGCCCCGAGTGGCTGGCATTGGTTTTGATCTACTGGTGCATGGCTCTGCCTAGCCGTATCGGCATTCTGACCGCCTTTACCCTAGGGCTATGCCTCGACGTCCTCAAAGGCGGAATATTAGGGCAACACGCTCTGGCACTGATTGTTATTACCATTCTGACCCTCAAAATCTACCAGCAAATTCGCGCCTACCCGATGTGGCAACAGGCCCTCAGCATTATGGGGCTGATCATCCTTTATCAAATTCTGGTGATGTGGATCAACGGCATTATTGGTATCCAGAGCAGCAACTGGAACTACTGGTTGCCCGCCATCAGCAGCACTCTGCTGTGGCCCTGGCTTTACCTGATCCTTAGAGATGTCAGGCGACATTTTGGCATCAGGTAATTCCTAAGTATGTACTCACGCATCGCCATCAAAGACCAGATTCGCGAAGGCCAGCTATTCAGTTCGCGCGCCATTATCGCTCTGATTTTTATCATTCTGACCCTGCTGGCAATTATTAGCCGCATGGTCTACCTGCAAATCCTCAGTCATGAACACTACACCACCCTGTCGCAAAACAATCGTGTCAGCATCCAGCCGATAGCTCCCACCCGCGGCCTGATCCTTGACCGCAACGGCGTTGTGCTGGCACAGAACCTGCCCACCTACACCCTGGAAATCATCGCTGAACGGGTCAACAATATGGATCAAACCATCACCGAACTCAGGCAGATCGTCGACATCAGCGACGACCAAATCAAACGCTTTCACAAACAACTGAAGCACAAACGCCGCTTTCAACCCGTGCCACTACGAGTGCGCCTCAGTGAAGAAGAAGTCGCCCGCCTGGCCGTCAATCGCCACCGCTTCCCGGGGATTGAAATCGCTGCGCGGCTGGTGCGTGACTACCCCCAGACCAGTCTGGCGGTACACTCAGTGGGCTATGTCAGCCGCATCAATGAAAAAGAATTGGGACAGATTGACCCTTCCAACTACGCCGCCACCAGTCATATCGGCAAGCTGGGCATAGAAAAAGCCTATGAACAACAGCTGCATGGCCGCGTTGGCTTTCAGAAGGTTGAAACCAACGTCCTTGGCCGTACCCTGCGGGTGCTGGAGCGCACGCCGCCCATCCCCGGCCAAGACATCACCCTGACCCTGGACGCTGAACTGCAACGCACCGCCAAGCAGGCCCTGAAAGGCAATACCGGCGCCGTAGTTGCCATCGATCCCAATAACGGCGAAATACTGGTGATGGCCAGCACCGGCGATTATGACCCCAACCTGTTCGTCAACGGTATCGACCACCAAAGCTACAATAAACTGCGCACATCCCTCGCCAAACCACTGTTTAACCGCGCCCTGCAAGGGCAATACCCTCCGGGATCAACCATTAAACCCTTTATCGGTCTGGCGGGGCTTGAAGACGGCACTATTACCACTGAAACCTCTTTATTTTGTCGCGGCTGGCACACCATCAAGGGCGATGACCATAAATACCGCGACTGGAAAAAACGCGGCCATGGTCACACCGACCTGAAAAAATCCATCGTCGAATCCTGCGATGTCTTCTATTACGACCTGGCCCAGACCATGGGCATTGATCGCATCCATGACTTCCTGGCACCGTTTGGATTTGGCCGCAAGACCGGCATTGATATCTCCGGCGAAGCCAATGGCATTTTGCCGTCAACCAAATGGAAGCGTCGTGTCCGCGGCAAACCCTGGTATCTGGGCGAAACCCTGATCGCCGGGATTGGTCAGGGCTATACCCTGACCACGCCACTGCAACTGGCCAAGGCCACGGCCGTTCTTGCCAATCGTGGCCACAGCGTACAACCACACCTGCTTAAGCGGGCCACCCGACCTGATTCAGCGCCACTTGAATACCCAATCGATCACAGCACAATCATAAATATGATTAAAGAAGACAACTGGGACGCAACCATCAAGGCCATGGAAGATGTCATCTATGGCCGCCATGGTACCGCCCGCCGCCTCAATCATGGCCAGCCTTATCGTATCGCTGGCAAAACAGGCACCGCTCAAGTATTTGGCATCAAGCAGGATGAAGAATATGTTGAAGAAGACGTGGGTAAACATCTGCGTGATCATGCCCTATTCATTGCCTTTGCCCCCGTCGACAAACCCCTGATTGCCATCGCTGTGATTGTCGAAAACGGTGGTCATGGCGGCTCGGTCGCTGCCCCCATTGCCGGTGCCGTCATCGACCAATACCTGGGAGGACAACCATGAACCGCAATCGCGATTATGGCCGCTGGATAGACCGCCGTCCCACAGGCAGTTTTACCGCCCGCAGCTTGCACATGGACTGGCCACTGTTGCTGGGGCTGCTGGTGCTTTCCGCTGTCGGACTGGTGATTTTATACAGCTCCGGCGGCCAGGACATGGCTCTGATCTGGCGTCAATGCATTCGCCTAGGTATTGCCTTTGGCCTGATGTTTCTCATCGCCCAAATTCCGCCGCACCACATTGAGCGCTGGGCACCGTGGATCTTTGCCGCCGGGATACTGATGCTCATTGGTGTACTGGCCATCGGCACCGTTGGCAAGGGCGCTCAACGCTGGCTCGATTTAGGTTTTTTTCGTTTCCAGCCGTCCGAGATCATGAAACTGGCGGTGCCGATGATGATCGCCTGGTATCTGGCTGAAAACACCCTGCCACCGTCACGCCGGGCCATGCTCATCACCGCCCTGATCATCGCCGTGCCGGTGGGCCTGATCGTCAAACAACCCGACCTGGGCACCTCACTGCTCATCGCCATGTCCGGCATCTTTGCCCTGCTGCTGGCAGGCATCTCTGGACGCCTGGTAGGTGGATTATCACTACTGGCAGCGGCTTTCGCGCCATTGGTGTGGTTCTTTGGCATGCATGGCTATCAACGCCAGCGGGTGCTCACCTTCCTCAACCCGGAAAGTGACCCGCTCGGCGCCGGCTATCACATCATTCAGTCCAAGATTGCCATCGGCTCCGGCGGCCTATACGGCAAAGGCTGGCTTAACGGCACCCAGTCACAACTGGAATTTCTACCCGAACGCTCTACCGATTTTATCTTCGCCGTCTTTGCCGAGGAGTTTGGCTTTTTCGGCATCCTGGTGCTGCTGGCCATCTACCTATACATCATCGCCCGAGGCCTTTACATCGCCGCCCAGGCCCAGGACACCTTTACCCGCCTGCTGGCCGGCAGCCTGACCCTTACCTTTTTTGTCTACCTGGTGGTCAATATCGGCATGGTCTCGGGCATGTTGCCGGTAGTGGGTCTGCCACTGCCACTGGTCAGTTATGGCGGCACATCGATGGTGACACTGATGGCTGCATTTGGCATGCTGATGTCAATCCAAACCCACCGAAAACTGAATACAAGCGGATAATTCCTATGCACAAGAAATGGCAAAAACTAACCCTCTCAGCACTGCTGTGCGCTGGCCTGATAAGCCCACAACTGAGCCAGGCCAGCACCGCCCAACGCCAGGATGTCCAGGCCTTCATTAACCGTCTCGCCAATGAACATGGTTTCAAGCGCGACGAGCTGACAAAGATGTTTGATCAAATCGAACTCCAGCCAAAGATCATCGACGCCATGAACCGCCCCTACGAAGGCAAGCCCTGGCATCAGTACCGCCCCATCTTCGTCACCCGGGCACGCATCAATGAGGGGGCGAAATTTCTACAGGAAAATTATCAAGTCCTGAAACAGGCAGAACAGAAATATGGCGTACCCACCGAGATCATCACCGCCATCCTCGGAGTGGAAACCCGTTACGGCCGTTATCGCGGCAAATATAAGGTGGTCAACGCACTGGCCACCCTCGGCTTTGACTACCCGCGCCGCAGCAAGTTTTTCCTCAAGGAACTGGAAGCCTTTCTGCTGCTCAGCCGTGAAGAAGGGTTTGAGCCGCTCACCATCACCAGTTCCTACGCCGGTGCCATGGGCAAGCCGCAATTCATGCCCAGCAGCTACCGCATGTACGCCGTCGATTTTGATGGCGATGGCGTCCGTGACCTGCTCGACAACAGCGCCGACGCCATTGGCAGCATTGCCAACTACCTGGCCCGCCACGGCTGGCAGCGCAACCAGCCGATTGCCATTCAGGCCAACGCGACTCAGCAGGGGCCACAAAAAATGGGCCGGTTGAAAAAACCCGCCAAGCCGGTTCAATACTGGCAGGATAAAGGCTACCAGCCAACCGAAACAATCGCCGCGCAGCTGAAGGCAGACCTGATTGTGCTGGAAAATAAACAAGGCCCGGAATACTGGTTCGGTCTGCAAAACTTTTATGCCATCACCCGCTACAACCACAGTGAACTGTATGCCATGGCAGTGTTCCAATTAAGCCAGGGCATCAAACAACAGTATCAGGCCAGTCAGCCACAGGCCGGCACAGAATCACAAAACAATTAACCAGCTATAATATTCGAATGAACTTAACGATGCCCTGCGGCGCTCAATCAATAAAAACAGTTATCCAGGCCGTCATACTGGTGACGTTGGCCGGTTGCTCATCCAGCCCGTTTCAGCGCGGTGACAGCGCACCCAATGTCCATGTCAATGTTGACGCCATTCCCAATCCTGTCCCCAAACTCGAGCCACTGAGCAAATACGGCAATCCCGATACCTACACCGTACTGGGCAAGCGTTACACAACCCTGAAAAACAGCCGCGGCTTCATTGAGCAGGGCGTTGCCTCGTGGTACGGCACCAAATTCCACGGCCGCCGCACCTCCAGCGGTGAGGATTACAACATGTATGCCATGACCGCTGCGCACAAGAGCCTGCCTTTACCTACTTATGTTGAAGTCACCAATCTCGACAACGGTCGCCAGATCATCGTCAAGGTCAATGACCGCGGCCCCTTCCATGACGGCCGGATCATCGACCTGTCGTATGCCGCAGCCATCAAACTGGGCATCAACAAGGCAGGCACCGGCCGGGTCGAAATCCGCGCCATTGACCCAGACAACCCCAGCGCACATCGCAGCCAGCCAAGCGCTTCAGGCGTCACCGTGCAGGCACTTGCCGTACCCATTATCACCACCCCCGAACCAATCGCCAGCAATGCCGCGATTCGAAACATCTACCTCCAGATCGGTGCCTTTAGCTCAAAAACCAATGCCGAAAACCTGCGCAACCGCCTGACAAACATGGCCAACCACCCCATCCACATCCTTCCGGGAGACAACCCTGCCCTACCGGTCTTCCGGGTGCGGATTGGCCCACTGCCCAGCGACCAGGCCGCCCAACGGCTGGCCTTCAAACTGATTGATGAAGGCATTACCAATACCAGTGTTGTGGTTGATTAAAGCTGGAATAATCACTGCCAACACCTCGCGGCCCAGTTTATCCTTGAGGAAATTGCCTCACACCACGATATCGGCTTCGTTTTTTTGCTAGGCTCCATCTCAGCGGGGTATCGATCAATAAGCTCAGAGAGAAGGCGATTCCTCGAAACAGTAGCAGGCAGAAACATCCCCAGATCCATTTCAGGCTCTATTTTATCCCGCAGTTGGCGTTGTTCACTGCTTTTCAATTTACGTATTTCGAATACACAATCACATTGAAATTATGATCGCCATGGCCGATACGGTGTGGGTCACCTTCCCTTCGTCACACACTGCAATATGGATATTGCTGCGTTGCAGTACACCACCTTCAATGTCTGAAGCATTGGACGAGCCGATTTTAAGGCGTTTGATGGTGGTCTTTTTGTTACCAAATGCCTCCAAAAAGGCAAACGGAAACGTCTGTGCATCGAACGGTTGTTCGGCTAATAGGGTAATCGCTTCTTCTATTTCTACTGCGTTCAATGGTGCTTACTCCAGCGTTCCACTTTTGGCCCTACTGTACGGGGCCAGTTGATTACTATCCACCGTTAGCAGTTGCAGCAATTTGTTATGCACACAGCTGCTACTGGCGTGGCAATTACCCATGTTTTCTTAACAGATTGAGGCGTGCATACATGGTTTGTTCCAGCATTATGTCGAACTATTCTATTCATTTCGACCATGTAACACGCATATATCGTATAGGCCGACATATCGGGGGAAACGCTGGATTTTCTATTGTTTGTCAACAGATGGCTGCCTCAGTGGGAGGGGGCGTTCCATAATCGAGGTGAGTAAAAACACACCCCAATCTATTTCAGCCCCCATATATGCGGCCAACTGGCTATTCTAGAGTTAAAGTTACATTTTCAGGAACATTCCCGTTAAAATAGCGTCACACGACGCATAAGCTGTGCCCCTGTCTCTCTACCCGCAAGTTGATGAACATGACCGAATTAAGCAAAGCCCTTTTTCCCCGCCCGACTCAGATGGTTGCCGCCTTTATCTGTTTTCTGCTGGCTGTCACTGCACCGGCCGCTTTCGCTGCCAGCATTAGCGCACCGCCAGCCCCGGACATTGCTGCCCGCGGTTATCTGCTAATGGACTACAACAGCAGTCATATCATTGCCTCAAGAAAGGCGGATGAACGCCTGGAGCCCGCCAGTCTGACCAAGATGATGACCTCCTACGTTATTCTCTGCGAACTTGATTCCGGCAAGATCAGCCTGAGTGACGAGGTATTGATCAGCGAAAAGGCCTGGCGTATGCCCGGCTCACGCACCTTTATTGAAGTTGGCAAACGTGTCTCGGTTGAAACCCTGCTCAAGGGCATGATTATCCAGTCTGGTAATGACGCCACCGTCGCCCTGGCCGAATATGTTGCCGGCAGTGAAGACACCTTTGCCAATCTGATGAATCAGACCGCCACCGCCCTGGGGATGACTGCCAGCCACTTCGTTAACAGCACCGGCCTGCCCCACGCAGATCACTACACAAATGCCCGCGACATGGCGCTACTGGCACAGGCACTGATCCGCGACTTTCCTGAACACTATGCCTGGTACTCGGTCAGGCAATTCACCTACAACGGCATCAAGCAATACAACCGCAACAAGCTGCTGTGGCAGAACGACAAGGTTGACGGCATCAAGACCGGGCACACAGAGGCGGCCGGTTTCTGTCTGGTGGCCTCGGCCAAGCAGGACGATATGCGCCTGATTACGGTGGTGCTGGGTGCCAAAAGCGAAAACGCCCGCGCCCGCGAGAGTCAGAAGCTATTGAGCTACGGCTTCCGTTTTTTCGAAACCCACAAACTCTACGCCCCGGGCGAAGCGCTGACCGAGGTGCGGGTCTGGAAGGGTGACGCTGATAGCCTTGCCCTCGGCCTGAACAAAGAGATGCTCATCACCATCCCCCGTGGCCAGTATGACAACCTCAACGCCAACATGAAGGTTACTCCCAGAATCATCGCCCCGGTCAACAAGGGCAAGCAATACGGCATGGTGGACGTTATGCTTGATGGTGAAACTGTGGCCAGCCAACCACTGGTGGCACTACAAGACGTGGCTGAGGCTGGCCTGATTGACAGCCTGATCGACGAAGCCCTGTTGCTGTTTGAATAACAAAAACGCCATGACTAGCAATACAGACACCGTTTATCTCAACGGCAAATTTCTACCCCAGGATCAGGCCTTTGTGCCGGTGATGGATCGGGGCTTTGTATTTGGCGATGGCGTCTATGAGGTCATCCCTGTCTATGGCGGTCGCCTGTTTCGCCTCGCCGAACACCTGCGTCGGTTGGATGACAGCCTGGCGGGGATTCGTCTCAACAATCCCATGAGCCATGACCAGTGGGCCGGGATATTAAACCGCATCGTCAATGAAAATGGTGCTGGCGAACAATCGGTTTACCTGCAACTGACTCGTGGCCACGCGCCACGTGACCACGGTTTTCCTCAGGATACCCAGGCCACCGTCTTTATTTCCAGCAGCCCGCTGAAGCCGGTAGCTGAAGCGCTGTTAAAAGATGGCGTGGCCGCCATCAGCCTTGAAGATATTCGCTGGAAACACTGCCACATCAAGGCCATTGCCCTGTTACCCAACATCCTGCTGCGCCAGCAGGCTATCGAGGCCGGTGCCCAGGAGGCTATCCTGATCCGCGATGGTCTGATCACCGAGGGCGCTGCCAGCAATTTATTTATTGTCAAAGATAATGTGATAAAAACCCCAGCCAAGGGGCCTTTCCTGTTACCCGGCATCACCCGCGACCTGATCCTGGAACTGGCGGCAGCCAACAACATCCAATATCAGGAAGGCAGCTTTGGCCTGAATGAGCTGCAACAGGCCGACGAGATCTGGCTTTCCAGCTCCACCAAAGAAGTTTTGCCCGTCACACGACTGGACGACAAAGCCGTGGGCAACGGCCAGCCCGGCCCTGCCTGGCAACAGATCCGCAGGCTGTATCAAGATTACAAACAGGCGTTGATCGCCGGTGAAGTGGAATAACAAGATGGCAAAAGATACCGACCAATTGATGGATTTCCCCTGCTCCTTCGCCATCAAAGCGATGGGACTGGCGACAGATGACTTTGATGTGCTGGTGGTGTCACTGGTTCGGCCACACGTGAAAGACCTGAATGAAGGCGCTGTCAGCAGCAAACCCAGCAAGGGTGGCAAGTACATCTCCGTCACCGTCACCTTTGAGGCCGAGAGCCGTGAGCAGCTCGACAATATTTACCGCAGCGTCAGCGGCCATGAACGTGTGCTGATGGCACTTTAATGCCCGCCAACAGTCTTCTGATTCGCCAGCTGGGGCAGCAGCCATACGAACCGGTCTGGCGGCAAATGCAGCAGTTTACCGATCAGCGCGATGAATCCACGGCGGATGAAACCTGGCTGGTGGAACACCCGCCGGTCTTTACCCTGGGCATGAACGGCAAACCGCAACACCTGCTCAACCCGGGGCAAATACCCGTCATAAAAATCGATCGTGGTGGTCAGGTCACCTATCACGGCCCGGGCCAGCTGGTGGCCTACCTGCTCATCGACATCAAACGTCGCAAACTTGGCATCCGCGCCATGGTGGAACAGATCGAACAAGCCATCATTGACCTGCTGACCGACTACCAAATAGCGGCCCGCAGCCGCCGCGATGCCCCCGGTGTTTATGTCGCTGACAGCAAGATCGCCGCCCTCGGTCTGCGGGTACGGCGCGGCTGCACCTATCACGGCCTGGCCCTGAACGTGAACATGGATCTGGAACCTTTTAGCCGCATCAACCCCTGTGGGCATAAAGGCATGACAGTCACCCAAACAGCTGACCTGAATGGCCCGGACACCACCACCGCAATCGCCCCTGAACTGTGTCAAAAACTGGCCCGGCAGCTGGGCTATAATGGCCTCGAATTCGCAACGCAGACCGATTAAATGGCTGATAAAAACCTGGAACGTGAACGCATCGAATCTCTCGCCCCGCTCAAGGGCGAATCCAAAACAGCGCGTATTCCAATCAAAGTCCAACCCAAGGCTGAGCCGCTGAAAAAACCGCGCTGGATCAGAGCCAAAGCCCCCAGCAGTGCGGAAGTATCACGCCTGAAAGGCATCCTGCGGCAGCAAAAACTGTTTACCGTCTGCGAAGAGGCACAATGTCCCAACCTGGGAGAATGTTTTGACCACGGCACGGCCACCTTTATGATCATGGGTGGCATCTGCACCCGCCGCTGCCCGTTTTGTGACGTTGCCCATGGCAAACCCAAGGCCCTCGATGGCAACGAGCCAGCGCATCTGGCCGACACCATCAAGGCGATGAAGCTGAAATACGTGGTTATCACCTCGGTGGACCGCGATGATCTGCGTGATGGCGGCGCGGGCCACTTCGCCGCCTGCATCAAGGCCGCACGGACACAATCACCCGACCTGAAGATTGAGATTCTGGTGCCGGACTTTCGTGGCCGCATGGATGTTGCCCTGAAAGCACTGGCCGATGCGCCACCCGATGTTTTTAATCACAACCTGGAAACCGCACCAAGGCTCTACAAGCAGGCTCGCCCAGGGGCCGATTATCAATGGTCATTAACCTTGCTGAAAAAATTTAAACAACAACACCCTGAGATTCCAAGTAAATCCGGTCTGATGCTGGGATTAGGTGAAACCGACGCAGAAATCATTGAGGTGATGCGCGACCTGCGCGCCCACGATTGCAATATGCTGACCCTTGGGCAATACCTGCAACCCAGCCAACACCACCTGCCTGTTGAGCGTTATGCCACCCCGGAAACCTTCGACAGACTGGCCGTAATCGCCAAAGAACTTGGCTTTGACAATGTTGCCAGCGGGCCGATGGTACGCTCGTCCTATCACGCCGATCAACAGGCGGCAGGCAAACACATTTCCTGAACAAAAAAGGCCCACCTCGCTTGAGGTGAGCCCCTTCTCTTCCAAAACCAGCTACTTTTTACAGGTGTTTTTTATGAAAACCACCGTGCATGGCAATATTTTCATCCACCTGGGTTGCGATTACACCGATCACAATCGGCACCAGACACGCTAACAAAATCAATCCAAACGACATCACACACCTCCACATTTATGAGGGACAACCTGTCCACGCTATAAGGAAAGACCTTATTTGCTCTGATTTCTGTGACACAGTTCACATAAATGAAAAAGGCCACACGTTTCCATGCGGCCTTTTTGTTACTGTCACAGCTTTTTTCTCAACTAGCCGCTAATGAAGTTTGCTCCAGACACGACGTTTGAGCAGATAAAGCAGCGTGGTAAGTATGATCAAATATAAAATCACATACTTGCCAATGGTACGGCGAGACTCGGCACTTGGATCAGAAGCCCAAACAAGAAAAGATGCTACATCATGAGCTTGAGCCTCAATCTCGGCACGTTCATCATCCGATTCGGCATCCGCGTAGGCCAAAACATCAGGCATTTTGATCCCTGGAAACAGATGATTATCAGTCTCTTCTTGCTCAGCACTCTTATAGTAATAGTCCGTCAACAGGGTATAGATGTGCTGCGGCCCCTTCTGTCTGGCAACCGCCATCAGAGAAAGATCCGGTGGCACTTTGCCGTAAGACTCTTTACGTATCTCAATCGGGGTTAGGCTCAGCATTCGATCGTCAATATCCTGGTCTTCCAAAAGAGCGGTGATCTGCTCTTCCTTCATACCGATCTCTTTCAAATCTGCAAATTTTATGTATTTGAGGCTATGACACATCATGCAGGTGCCAACCACAATCTCGGCACCACGTTGGCGGGCCTGCTCCGAGCTATCTATATCAACCATTTTCAACGCCCCCGCCGCGCTGGCCATGACACCCTGAGCAGTTGCAAACATCGCCACAGCGCTCAACAGCACTAACAACCTTCTCATGACTCGTCCTCCAGGCGCTTACGAATATTTTTCAGCTCTTTTTCATCATTTTCGCGTCGCAGATAATGTTCCGACCTGAGTAACTCCTCCTGCTCTTCACGAATCAGCCGTTCCGCTTCACGCGGCAGGCCCTGCACCCTGCTACGACGTTCTTCACGCTTGGAAATAAATGGCAACAACAGAAACAGACCAAAGTAGACAAACGTTGCAATGCGACCCAACAGGACAAATATCCCCTCAGGCGCTTGTGCACCCACATAGCCCAACACCATCAAATCAACAAACCACACATACACCATGATGCGATAACCAGGACGGAACTTGGCACCGCCAGGCACATTGGACCGATCCAGCCAGGGCATGGCCAGGAAGATCAATATAGACATGGCCATGGCAACCACACCACCCAATGGGTCAGGAATAGAGCGCAATATGGCGTAGAACGGCAGAAAGTACCATTCCGGCACAATATGTGGCGGCGTCACCATCGGATCAGCGGGGACATTGTTTTCCGGCATAATCCAAAATTCAGGGGCAAAAAACACAAAGCCAAAGAAGATAATCAGAAACACACCCAGTCCAAACAAATCCTTAACGGTAAAATAGGGATGGAACGGAATATTGTCCTTGGCATGCAACGTGATGCCCGACGGATTGGAGCTCTTGACCCAGTGCAGCGCCACCAGATGGATAGCAACGGCGACACAAATGATGAATGGAAACAAATAGTGCAAGGCAAAAAAGCGCGTCAAGGTAGCATCACCCACCACAAAATCACCACGCAGCCAGATCACCACGCTCTCACCAATAAATGGCGTCACGCCAAACAGTGCGGTAATCACCTGCGCGCCCCAGAAAGACATCTGCCCCCAAGGCAACAGATAGCCCATAAAGGCCGTGGCCATCAGTAGCAATAACAACAATAGGCCAGTCCACCACAGCAGCTCGCGTGGACGCCGATATGAACCGTAATACAGCGTTCGACCAATATGAATGAAGATCAGCGCAAAAAAGGCCGACGCGCCGGTGGAATGCAGATAGCGAATCAGCCAACCGTAGTTTACCTCACGCATGATGTGCTGAATGGAATCGAAGGCCATACCCACATCAGCTTTGTAGTGCATGGCCAGAAAGATGCCACTGACCAGCTGCACAATCAAAATAAACATGGCCAGGAAGCCGAAGCTCCACATGTAATTCAGGTTTCTTGGGACAGGGTATTCAGTCAGTTCATGCTTGATCATTTCATCAAGCGGAAAACGCTCGTCAACCCAGGCAAATACTTTTTTAATCATGACTCAGCTCCCCTAAACCTTTTTGCCAACAATGATTGTCTTTTCATCGACAAACTCGTAATGGGGCACAATTAGATTACTGGGTGCCGGACCACGAACAACTCGACCGCTATTGTCATAAATACTGCCGTGACAAGGACAAATCCAGCCTTCCTCGTTACGGTTAGGCACACACCCCAAATGAGTGCAGAGCCCCACCACCACCAGCCACTCAGGCTTCTGAATACGATCTGCGTCTGCCTGCGGATCAATCTCAGTCGACACATCCTGCATATCAGCAATCGTCTCGTCGCTGCGATGGGTAACAAACACCGGCTTCCCCTGCCACTCAATGGTATGGGTCTTGCCTTTGGGAATGGAGGCCAAATCAACCAACGAGGTCGATTTGGACGTCACATCTTTACTGGGATTCATACTGCTGATAAACGGGACACAGGCACCCGCCACACCGACAGCACCTACGGCCGTGGTCACTTTTCCAAGAAAGTCACGACGATCAGGACTATCCAGATCTTTATCACTCGCCATCTCTACAACCTCTGAGTTGTTACTTGCATAAGATTATTACGGTACAAATTACTACGTCTTCTTTTCTTAATTATTGAGTAATTTTCTACGGACTAACAGCCATTATACCCTGACAAACTCCGTGGACTTTTAATCCTACAATACGCAAGGGTAATGCGTCTAGCAAAACATTAGGCCTTGGTGAAACACCACTGAAAAACAACGGTTTAAATCAAAACTTTAAATGAAGATCAAAACGCCAATAACAGCAACACCAGCCCGAGCAACAAACGATAGACCACAAACGGCATCATGCCAATACGCTCCAGCAGCTTGAGAAAGACATGAATACACAGATAGGCACTAACGCCTGAGATGGCCGCCCCGAGAACCAGCGCCTGCCAGTCCACCATGCTATCGGATGAGGCCAGCTCCAGGGTCTTCATCCCGCCAGCCAACAGAATCACAGGGATCGAGAGCAGAAAGGCAAAGCGTGCCGCCGCTTCACGTGTCAGGCCCAACATCAGCGCTGCCGTCATAGTGATACCGGAACGGGAAGTACCGGGGATCAGAGCAATGGCCTGAGCACAACCAATTATTAGAATGTCTTTCCAGCCAATAGAATGCTCGCTGCGCTGGCGCTTACCGGTCTTGTCGCTCCAACCCAGCAAAATACCAAAAACGACGGTAGTGGTGGCAATCACCAGAGTCGAACGCAGATGTTCTTCAATCAAATCCCCAAACAACAAACCCGCCAGGCCCACCGGAATCGTACCCAAGCCCACCGCCCAGGCCAGGCGACTATCACCCACCGTCTTGCGCTGCACCAGCGATGCGGCCCAGTCGCGCATCATTACCTGCAAATCTTTGCGAAAGTAGGCCACCACGGCTGCCAGCGTGCCCACATGCACCGCAACATCAAAGGCCAGTCCCTGATCCTGCCAACCGACGATTACCGGTACCAGAATCAAATGGGCCGAGCTGGATATGGGCAGAAACTCAGTCAGCCCCTGCAAAATCGCCAATACAAAAATCTGAAAAATATCCATCATCCACCCCATCAAAACCTGCCGCCATTCTACCTATCCAAAATCGATACGTCTTGCCCGATGCATAGTGGCCAGAGTCACCGTATAATGTCGCAACACCGGCAACCGCCAAATTAAACCTTGCAGCAAAGGAAGGACCCCGCAGCATGTCATTGCCCCCGATCGAACAACGCATCGCCCTGGAAATCAATGCCAAAGAGGTACAGATTATCGCTGCCATCGGTCTGCTTGATGAAGGTGCCACCGTGCCCTTTATCGCGCGTTACCGTAAAGAGGTGACCGGCGGCCTGGACGATATCCAGCTGCGCACCCTGGAGGAACGCCTTGGCTATCTGCGGGAACTGGAAGAGCGTCGCACCGCAGTGATCAACGCCATCAATGAACAAGGCAAGATGACCGACACCTTAAAAACCAGCCTCATGGACGCCGAGACCAAGACCCGTCTTGAAGATCTCTACCTGCCTTATAAAATCAAGCGCCGCACCAAGGCCCAGATTGCTCGCGAAGCGGGACTGGAGCCACTGGCCAGCATCCTGTTTGAGGACCCCAGCCTTGATCCGGAAACAGAGGCTGCCAAGTTTCTCAACCCCGACGCAGAGATAAAAGATGCAGCTGCGGCACTGGACGGTGCCCGCCAAATCCTGATGGAACGCTTCGCCGAAGACGCCGAACTGGTGGGCGAGCTGCGCGCCTATACCTGGGACAATGGCCAACTGCACTCCACAGTGATTGCCGGTAAAGAGAATGAGGCGGCCAAATTCTCAGACTATTTCGACAAGGCCGAGCCAATCAAAGCAGTACCCTCACATCGCGCCCTGGCCATGTTCCGGGGCCGCAGCGAAGGTTTCCTCAGCCTGTCACTGGATCTGCCCGGCGATGAAGAAGCCGCCGCCAACCGCACCCCGGGGATGGGTGAAAACATGATTGCCCGCCGTTTCGGCATTAAAAACGAATCCCGTCCAGCGGATAAATGGTTACAGGACACCGTGCGCTGGACCTGGCGCGTCAAGCTGGCCATGCACATTGACATGGATCTGAAAAAGCAGCTACGCGCAACCGCCGAACTGGAGGCCATCAAAGTCTTTGCCAGCAATCTAAAAGACCTGCTGCTGGCCGCCCCGGCCGGGCCGCGTGCCACCCTCGGCCTCGATCCGGGCCTGCGCACCGGCGTCAAGGTTGCCGTGGTCGATCACACCGGTAAGCTGGTGGATCACGCCACCATCTACCCGCACCAACCCAGAAACCAGTGGGACCAATCCATCCACGTCCTTGGCCAGCTGTGCAAAAAACACAACGTTGACCTGATCAGCATCGGCAACGGCACCGCCTCACGCGAAACCGACAAGCTGGCCGCCGACCTGATCAAGCTGCACAAAGAACTGAAGATGACCAAGATCATGGTCTCAGAAGCAGGGGCATCGGTTTACTCCGCCTCTGAACTGGCCTCGCGCGAATTCCCCGATCTGGACGTCTCCATCCGTGGTGCCGTTTCCATCGCCCGTCGCCTGCAAGACCCGCTGGCAGAGCTGGTCAAGATCGAGCCCAAGGCCATTGGCGTTGGCCAGTACCAACACGACGTTAACCAAAGCCAGCTGGCCCGCTCGCTGGAAGCAGTGATCGAAGATTGCGTCAACGCGGTGGGCGTTGATGTCAACACCGCCTCGGCGGCGCTGCTGGCCCAGATCGCCGGACTCAACACCACCCTGGCACAAAACATCGTTGATCACCGCGACCTCAACGGCACCTTTAAAAACCGCAAAGAGCTGCTCAAGGTCACCCGGCTTGGCCCCAAGGCCTTCGAGCAGGCGGCGGGGTTTCTGCGCATCATGAACGGCGACAACCCGCTCGACGCCTCTGCTGTCCACCCCGAAGCCTATCCACTGGTGCAGCGTATTGCCGAATCCAGCAGCAAGGATGTGCGCGGCGTAATTGGTGACAGCGCCTTCCTCAAAAAACTTGAACCGAAGCAGTTTACCGATGAAAAATTCGGTGAACCCACCATCCGCGACATTTTGGCCGAACTGGATAAACCCGGCCGCGATCCACGCCCTGAGTTCAGCACTGCCACCTTCAAGGACGGCATCGAAAAGGTCGCTGACCTGAAAGAAGGTATGATGCTCGAAGGCGTGGTCACCAACGTCACCAACTTCGGTGCCTTTGTCGATGTTGGTGTGCACCAGGATGGCCTGGTGCATATCTCCGAACTGGCCGACAAATATGTCAGCGATCCGCGCGAAGTGGTCAAGGCAGGTGAGGTGGTCAAAGTGCGGGTGCTGGATGTGGATCTAAAACGCCAGCGCGTCGCCCTAAGCATGAAAAAACAATCCGATGGCGGCGAACGTATCAAAGAAGAACGGACTGCTAACCCGCCACGCAGCAGCAATCGGCCACAAAAACAGCGCCAGCCTCAGCAACAGCAGGGCGCAATAGCAGCGGCATTTGCCAACCTGAAACGCTAACGACAAAAGGATTCACCATGAACCAACTCACCCCAGCTCAACTCAGCAGCATCGATCAGATGTCGGCCGAACAACGTTACGACTATTTCATCAACACACTGCTGGAACAAAAAGAGATCTGGGGGCTTTCCAGTGACAGTGGCTGGCTGATTCTGCCTGACGAAGGCGAAGAACACCTGCCTGTCTGGCCTCATGCACAACTGGCAGAGGCATGGGCAATGGGCGATTTTGCTGACTGCCAACCCAAGGCCATTCCCCTGGATGACTGGTTTGATAAATGGCTGCCCGGCATGATTGAGGATGGCCTATTGATCGCCATCTGTCCGGGCACAGACAACGACAGCATCATCGTTGCTGCTGACGAGCTGCTGGATGAACTTCGTGAAGCGGGTAATGGATAAGCGTAATAGTTCAGATACGGTGCCATCCCCCTGCATCCGCCACTGCTGTCTGAATAACGACGACATCTGCCTCGGCTGTTTCCGCTCAATTAATGAGATCACTGACTGGCATCACGCCAGCAATGATGAACGCCTCAAAATTATGGCCAACACCCGTCAGCGCCAGCAAGACGCCCGCTAATAATCGACCTTGCGCCTAAGCGCCTTCTGCTTGCCCTGCTTGGTCTTGCTATCCATACGCCGTCGTTGCGAGCCTCTGGTCGGCTTGGTGGCCTTACGTTTTTTCTGCACTACCATCGCCTGGCGGATAATATGCACCAACCTTTGCAGCGCATCTTCACGGTTTTTATCCTGACTGCGAAACCGCTGGGCTTTGATAATGATCACCCCGTCAGCGGTAATGTGATGATCTTTAAGCAATAACAACCTCTCTTTATAACCTGGCGGCAGAGATGACGCCTTAATATCAAAACGCAGATGCACAGCCGATGAGACTTTGTTGACGTTTTGACCACCTGCACCCTGGGCACGAATAAAGCTTATTTCAATTTCAGCGGCGCCAATGGTGACCTGATTGGAAATCTGCAACATGGCTGAACAACCGTCCTTTATATGATTTAGCGTAAATAGTACGGGATTTTATCCCTTCCATGGGTTATAGTCCCTGAGCTTGCGATGGCCCAAGCGGGCTTTCTTAGACCCCCCGAACACCTGTTTCTCGGCACCTCTCTGAACCCTCTTTTACATCCATCTGCACGCGAACATTTTAGTTTTAATAATTTTTAGGATTCAATTATGAACACTGGTACCGTTAAATGGTTTAACGAATCAAAAGGCTTTGGCTTTATTTCTCCAAAAGATGGCAGCGATGATGTCTTTGTTCATTTCAGCGCCATTGGCGGTGACGGCTTCAAAACCCTCACCGAAGGCCAAACTGTCAGCTACCAGGTTGAAACCGGCCCTAAAGGCCTGCAGGCAGCACAGGTAATGCCTGCTTAATCAACCCAGCAGCACAACAACCCCGCTCACTGAAGCGGGGTTGTTTTTTCAACGCTCTTATTTGTTTAAGCAGCGCCAAATTCAACCATGAGCCACAAGGAACACCACCATGAAAAAACTATTTGTTGGTAACCTGCCAGCCAGTACCAAAGACAATGATGTTATCGAGTTGTTTTCTCAATTTGGCAAGGTGCGCTCGCTTAAACTTGCTTCTGATGTCTTTACCAGCCAATGCAAAGGCTTTGGTTTTATCGAAATGGAAGGCCATGAAGCCCGCGCCGCCATTGCCGGCCTGAACGGAAAAGATTTTAACGGTAAGCCGTTAAAGGTCAATTTTGAAGTCCCAAAAAAGTCACGTGGGCGCAGATAGCCCCCACTCACATCACAGGTCACGCAGTAACGCTCACCCCGCAAAACCGGTCATCAGGGCCGGTTATTTACAATCATTTCCGCAAAACCTCAGCACAGAAGCCCGCAGATATTTAACATTCAGCCAGATCTGGCGATACAGTTAATGAGACCTTTGCACGATACAGGTGCGAAAGAAAAATGAGCTAATATTTTTCTGATTGAGGCAGAAAATGCAGTTAATAGC
>JAJRUN010000122.1 GCA_024277755.1 Gammaproteobacteria bacterium
AGTGACGGCGATGCTGGATCTAGCTCTGCATGCGACAGAGAAACCTGTTCCTCTGGCTGATATTTCACAGCGCCAGGGAATTTCCCTGTCTTATTTGGAGCAGTTGTTTTCACGCCTGCGTCGTCAGGGTCTGGTTGATAGTGCGCGTGGCCCGGGTGGCGGTTATCGCTTGGCGCGCTCAGCGGCAGAGATTGCTGTTGTTGACGTGATCAATGCTATTGATGAAAACGTTAATGTCACCCGTTGTGGTGGCCAGGGTGATTGTCAGGATGGTGAACCTTGCCTTACTCATGATTTATGGTGTGACTTGAGTAAGCAGATTCACGATTTTCTTGCGGGCATTGATTTGCAGCAGTTGGTTGAGCGGGGTTCAGTCAGGGCGATTGCAAAAAGACAGGATGGTATTGAGGCAGCTGCTAAATATGGTGCCGTGACTGACATGGAAGCGCTTGCTACCTCTTAGCTGGTTTTGCGGGTTGGCCTTGTGACTGAATGGAGGAGGGTATGAATACATACCTAGATCATAACGCTTCCACTCCCCTGGATGAACGGGTGCTGGATGAGATGATGCCGTATTTGCGTGCTCATCATGGTAATCCCTCCAGTGTCTATCGCGAGGGGCGCATAGCGCGGCAAGCAATAGAAACAGCAAGACAACAGGTTGCTCAGTTTGTCAACGCCCACCCATCTCAGGTGGTGTTTACAAGCGGTGGAACTGAGGCTAATAATCTGGCACTGAAAGGCTTGGTTGTTGCTCCCAGGTGTGTGGCGGTTAGCGCTGTAGAGCATGCGTCGGTTTTAGCGCCAGCGCAGCAGTCAGCGATAGAAGCGTGTCAGCTTGTCCGTATTGAAGTTGATAATGATGGCTTGATTACCGAAGAGACAATGTCCAGGGCACTGGCATCCTCCCCTGAATTAGTGTCAATTATGTTGGCTAATAATGAGACAGGTGTGATTCAGGATGTTGCTCACTGGGCTGAGATGGTCGCATCGACAGGGGCTTTGTTTCATACGGATGCAGTTCAAGCGGCGGGTAAGATGGAAATAGACTTTTCCAGCTTGGGTGTTCAACTGCTGAGTCTGTCGTCACACAAATTGTATGGCCCCAAAGGGGTTGGTGCGCTGGTGCTGGATAAACGAATTGAGCTGACAGCTCAAATGCTTGGCGGTGGTCAGGAAGCGGGTTATCGCAGTGGTACTGAAAATGTGGCGGCGATTGTTGGTTTTGGCAAGGCCGCAGAATTGGCAAGCCTGGAATTACAATCGCGTTGCTCAAGCGCGCTCGCCTTGAAACAAAAACTATTGCGGCGGTTGTCGGAAGTTGAGGCTGTGATTGTTTTTTCTGGTCAGGCTGAGTGCTTGCCGAATACTGTGTTTTTGGCGGTGCCGGGTATTGATGGTGAAACGCTGTTGATGGAAATGGATCGCGCGGGTATTGCTGTCTCAAGTGGTTCAGCCTGCGATAGTCAGAAGAGTGGTGTGAGTCATACGCTGCTGGCTATGGGGGTTGATGAGGAATTGGCCAGGTGTGCAGTGCGAGTCAGTATTGGTAAAGACAACACTGATCAGGATATTGATGTATTTATGTCGGCAATGGTGCAGCAGATAAAGGCCTTGCAGGAAAATACTATGCTGGCATGGGCATGATGATGGAGTTATACAAAGGATGTTGTGGTGGAGATAGTTAAAAATATGAAATTACCGATATATCTGGATTATTCGGCGACCACGCCGGCAGATTCACGCGTAGCTGAAAAAATGGCTGCCTGTATGACGATTGATGGTGATTTCGGTAATCCGGCATCACGCTCTCACGTCTTTGGATGGAAAAGTGATGAGCTGGTTAGTGAGGCGCGTCAGCATGTTGCTGCGTTGATTGGTGCTGATCCAAAAGAGATTGTCTGGACGTCAGGGGCAACCGAGTCGGATAATCTGGCTATTAAGGGGGCTGCTCATTTTTATCAGCGTAAAGGCAAACACATCATCACTTGTAAAACAGAACACAAGGCTGTGCTTGACACTTGTCGCCAGCTTGAACGTGAAGGTTTCGAAGTGACTTATCTTGATCCTGAAGAGAGTGGCTTGATTGACATTGCCAAGTTGGAAGCAGCGATGCGTGACGACACGGTTCTGGTTTCCATCATGCATGTGAATAATGAAATAGGCGTGATTCAGGACATAGCATCCATCGGCACGTTGTGTCGTTCACGGGGAATTATTTTTCATGTTGATGCTGCACAGAGTGCCGGTAAGGTTGATATGGATCTGGCAAACCTTGATGTTGATTTAATGTCGTTTTCAGCGCATAAGATTTATGGCCCTAAAGGCGTCGGTGCGTTGTATGTTCAACGCAAACCACGGGTGCGTATTGAGGCGCAAATGCATGGTGGTGGTCATGAGCGTGGCATGCGTTCAGGCACGCTGGCGGTGCATCAGATTGTTGGTATGGGAGAGGCTTTTCGTATTGCTAAAGAAGAAATGGCTGAGGAAAACGCCCGCATTCTTGCCTTGCGAAACCGTCTTTGGGAAGGTTTGAAGGATATGGAAGAAGTTTATCTGAATGGTGATGCTGAACATCATGTCGCCGGCAATCTCAATGTCAGCTTTAACTTTGTTGAAGGTGAATCGCTGATCATGGCGCTGAAAGATATTGCTGTCTCATCAGGCTCGGCGTGTACTTCCGCCAGTCTCGAACCTTCGTATGTGTTGCGCGCCATTGGTCGTAATGATGAACTAGCGCACAGCTCAATCCGTTTCAGCATTGGGCGTTTTACTACTGAAGAAGAAGTGGATTACACCATTCAGCTGGTGAAGAATAAGGTCGCCAAGTTACGCGATCTATCTCCTTTATGGGAGATGTATCTGGATGGAATAGACCTGGACAGTGTTCAGTGGGCTGCACATTAATCGCAGTGGTAAAACTGATAGGAGAAGATCATGGCGTATAGCGAAAAATTAATGGATCACTACGAGAATCCGCGTAATGTTGGCTCCATGGACAAAAAAGATACTTCGGTTGGTACCGGTATGGTCGGTGCGCCAGCTTGTGGTGATGTAATGAAGCTGCAAATCAAGGTGAATGAAGAAGGTGTGATTGAAGATGCACGCTTCAAGACTTATGGTTGTGGTTCTGCGATTGCATCAAGTTCATTGTTAACGGAATGGGTCAAAGGCAAAACGCTGGAAGAGGCCTCTGAAATCAAGAATTCACAGATTGCCGATGAGCTGGCCTTGCCACCAGTTAAGGTGCATTGCTCGGTGTTGGCGGAAGATGCAATCAAGGCGGCTATTGATGATTTCAAGTCTAAGCAGACCGCTGAAAGTGACGCTTAAAAGTTCTCTGTTAAAGGTAGATTAATGGGTATTACGTTGACAGAAAAGGCAGCCGACCACGTCAGGAAATTTCTTGAAGGTCGCAGTAATGCTGAAGGGTTGCGTCTGGGTGTTAGAACAAGCGGTTGTTCCGGCATGGCTTATGTGTTGGAATTTGCCGACAAGATTGAATCAGAAGACAAGGTGTTTGAAGACCATGGTGTGAGGGTGATTGTCGATGCAAAAAGCCTGCTCTATCTGGATGGCACTGAGCTGGATTTTGTTAAAGAAGGTCTCAACGAGGGGTTTAAATTTAACAACCCCAATGTCAAAGATGCCTGTGGTTGTGGCGAAAGCTTCAACGTCTGATTTAAATATACGCCGTGGATTTTAGTCAAAGTTATTTCGAACTGTTTGGTTTGGAGGAAGGTTTTGAAGTTGATTTAAAGGCCTTGTCTAGCCGTTATCAATCCTTGCAGAAGGCGCTACACCCGGACAAGTTTGTTAATGCGCCCGAGCGTGAGCGGCGTATTAGCCTGCAGCAGGCCGCCCTAGTTAACACTGCCTTTCAAACGCTCAAAGATCCGCTCGCCAGGGCACGTTATCTGCTTGAGTCGAAAGGTTTGGCAACGGACAATGAAAAAACTACGATTCGCGATATCGAATTTCTGGAGCAACAGATTGAATTGCGCGAGGAATTGGCAGATATTCGTGATGCTTCTGATCCGCTTGCCAGTCTGCTGGATTTTATGGGGCAGGTAGAGCAAACGGTTAAGGGTTGTATCAATACCTTGAAACAAAACTTTGTCGTTGCAGATGAGGCTGCGTTGCAGCGCTGTCAAATGACCGTACATCAATTACAGTTTTTATATCGTCTCAGGCAAGAAGCTGAGGCGCTGGAAGAAGATCTGCTGTAGCAGTCTTAAATAACTCAAAGATTTCAAATAATGGCATTACTTCAGATTAGTGAACCTGGTCAGTCGGCTGCGCCGCATCAACATCGTTTGGCGGTGGGGATAGACTTGGGTACAACCAATTCACTGGTGGCATCGGTGCGCAGTGGCGTGGCCGAGACTTTTGCGTGTCGTGATGGCGAGCATTTATTACCATCGGCGGTTAGGTATTTGGCCTGTGGTGAGGTCGAGGTTGGCCAGGTTGCGTTTCAGGCAGCACCGCTGGATTCGAAAAATACGATTGTTTCAGTCAAGCGTCTGATGGGGCGTGGCCATGCCGAGGTGCAGCAAATGCACCTGCCCTATGAGTTTGTTGAGACAGATTCTGCGGTGCCGCGTATTCATACAGTGGCCGCTGATGTCAGTCCGGTTGAAGTGTCAGCGGAAATTCTCAAGGCGCTCAAGCTGCGGGCAGAAGAAACCCTGGGTGGGGAATTGGTAGGAGCGGTGATTACCGTGCCGGCCTATTTCGACGATGCCCAGCGCCAGGCCACCAAAGATGCTGCTCGTTTTGCCGGTCTAAAGGTGCTGCGCTTGTTGAATGAACCCACGGCAGCAGCAGTGGCCTATGGTCTTGATTGTGGCTCCGAAGGTATTCACGTGGTTTATGATTTGGGCGGCGGCACGTTTGATGTCTCAATTTTGCGGTTCAGTCGTGGCGTGTTTGAAGTGCTGGCCACTGCCGGTGATTCAGCTCTGGGTGGTGATGATTTCGATCAGCTGATTGTTGACTGGATGTTGCAACAAGCAAGCACGGGCGGCGATAGCTTGCGTGGTTCGCGGGCATTGTTGCATCAGGCTCGTGACATAAAGGAACAGCTCTCTGATGCAGAGCAGATTGATGTGAATGTCGAGCGCGCTGATGGTTCTGTCTGGCAGGGTGAGCTGAGCCGTGAAGAATTCAATCAGCTGGCTGACAAGCTGATTCGCAAGACCCTGTTGCCCTGTCGTCGTTGTCTGCGTGATGCCGGTGTCGAACTGGAAGATATCGAGGATGTGGTGATGGTGGGCGGTTCGACCCGTGTCCCGCGTGTGCGTGAACTGGTGGGTGAGTTCTTTCAGACCGAACCCTTGGTGAGTATTGATCCCGATCGGGTGGTGGCAATTGGTGCGGCCATTCAGGCGGATGTTTTGGCGGGAAATAAGCCTGATAGCGAAATGTTGTTGCTGGATGTGATTCCGTTGTCGCTGGGTCTGGAAACCATGGGCGGTCTGGTGGAAAAGCTGGTGCCGCGCAATACCACTATTCCGGTTGCGCGGGCGCAGGAATTCACCACCTTTAAAGATGGTCAGACCGCCATGAGCGTACATGTCTTGCAGGGCGAACGTGAACTGGTGAGTGATTGCCGTTCACTGGCAAAATTTGAGCTGCGTGGTATTCCACCCATGGTGGCCGGTGCCGCGCGGATTCGGGTCACGTTTCAGATTGATGTCGATGGTCTGTTGAGTGTGGTGGCTGAAGAGTTGAGCACCGGTGTGAAGAGCCGTATTGAGGTCAAACCGGCCTATGGTTTGGTTGAGGGGGAGATTGAACAGATGCTGCGCGACTCGTTTGATTATGCCAAAGAAGACATGGCGGCTCGCAATCTTCGTGAGCAACAGGTCGAAGCCGATCGTGTGCTTGAGGCGATCAATGCCGCACTGGCAGCCGATGGTGAGGCTTTATTGTCGGCAGAAGAGCGTGTCAATATTGATGCGGGTCTTGACGTGTTGCAGCAGGCGCGTAGTGGCGATCAGATTCAAGCAATCAAACAGGCAATTGAAAACCTGGATCAAGCGACTGCAGACTTTGCCGCCAGGCGTATGGATGCCAGCGTACAAAAGGTTCTTAAGGGCCACACATTAGACGAATTTCAGAGGTGACTACTCAGCTCGCCTCTGAAATGACGGATTTCAGAGGCAATCTGATCAGTTGCTGTTAACGTTGACTACTTGCTTAGTCGCTATTTACAGAGTTAGATTTTATGACCAAAATTATTTTTCTCCCCCATGAAGAGTTGTGCCCGGATGGCCAGGTGTTTGATGTTGAGCCGGGTGTCACAATCCTCGATGCCTGTCTCGCCAATGATATCCACTTGGAGCATGCTTGTGAAAAATCCTGTGCTTGTACCACTTGTCATGTGATTGTCCGCGAGGGATTTGGCTCGCTCAGTGAAGCGACCGATGATGAGGAGGATATGCTTGACAAGGCCTGGGGGCTGGAACCGGATTCCCGTCTCGGCTGTCAGGCGGTGGTTGCTGAAGAAGATTTGGTGGTCGAGATTCCGAAATACACGATTAATATGGTCTCTGAGAATCATTAACTTTGATTCGATTAATATTTGTCGAACAGGCCAATTCTTATTAATTTATTGATTCTATAGAGGTAATTTGATGTGTCGCTGAAATGGACTGAGTCACTGGAAATTGCAATTGCACTGGATGAGGCTCATCCGGATGCTGACCCCAAGGTTGTGCGCTTTACTGATTTGATGGAGTGGGTGATGGCGCTTGATGATTTTGATGATGATCCTGAACACTGTGGTGAGCGGATTCTGGAAGGGATACAAATGGCCTGGATTGAGGAGCGGGAATAATGTTGCTGATAGTCCCGTAATGATTGTGTGTTGGCCGCTAAACGGTTAAAATGCGTCAGATTTTTGAGTCAGCACCGACCCGCGTTTTCGCGGGTTTGTTCTATGTAAGTATATGAAAAATGGAGAACTATTGTAATGGCCGTTGAACGTACCTTTTCTATCGTAAAACCTGATGCAGTTGCCAAGAATGTAATTGGCGAAATCTATAGCCGTTTTGAAAAAGCAGGTCTGCAAATTATTGCGGCCAAAATGATTCACCTGACGCGTGAACAGGCTGAAGGTTTCTATGCAGTCCACAAGGAACGGCCTTTCTTTAATGACCTGGTCAGTTTCATGATCTCTGGCCCCGTAATGGTTCAGTGTCTGGAAGGCGAAAATGCGATTGCCCTGAATCGTGAACTGATGGGCGCGACTAACCCGGCAGAAGCTGAAGCAGGCACTATTCGTGCTGATTTCGCTGATTCAATCGATGCCAATGCTGTACACGGTTCAGATGCGCCTGAAACAGCGGCAGAAGAGATTGCATATTTCTTTGGCGATGATTTGTGCCCACGAGGTTAATTCCATTTGCAATCCTCTAAGGTAAATCTGCTCGGTCTGGATCGGCAGGGACTGGAGGCCTTCTTCACCAATATGGGGGAGAAGGCCTTTCGTGCCTCTCAGGTATTGAAGTGGATGCATCAGTTTGGTGTTGACGACTTCGAGCAGATGACCAATATGAGCAAGGCTCTGCGTACCAAACTGGCTGAGATTGCTGAGATCAAGGCCCCGGAAGTGGTGCTTGATCAAGCCTCTGCTGATGGCACGCATAAGTGGGTTTTGCGCCTCGATAGCGGCAACTGTATCGAGGCAGTCTTTATTCCTGTGGAAGATCGCGGCACACTCTGTGTCTCATCTCAGGTCGGTTGCGCGCTGGAATGCTCGTTCTGTTCCACTGCACAGCAAGGGTTTAACCGCAATCTGACTGCTGCCGAGATTATTGGTCAGCTGCGTGCGGCCTATCAGTATTTTGGTGTTACCCACCGCGATGAGCGTATCATCACCAACGTGGTGTTAATGGGCATGGGCGAGCCACTGTTGAACTTTGATAATGTCATCGCTGCCATGAATTTGATGACCGATGATGATGCCTATGGTTTGTCTAAACGGCGGGTTACCCTGAGCACTTCAGGTGTAGTGCCGGCAATGGACAGGCTTTGTGAGGCCAGCGACGTCAGTCTGGCGGTATCACT
This sequence comes from Gammaproteobacteria bacterium, assembly GCA_024277755.1. Taxonomy (GTDB): domain Bacteria; phylum Pseudomonadota; class Gammaproteobacteria; order Tenderiales; family Tenderiaceae; genus Tenderia. Next base: position 8,074 of record JAJRUN010000122.1, read on the forward strand.
GCATGCCCCCAATGATGAGTTGCGTAATGAATTGGTGCCTCTGAACCGTAAATACCCTATCGCCGAGTTGATGGCGGCCTGTTTGCGCTATGCCAATGCGGGTAATCGCAAGCGTAAGATCACCTTTGAGTACGTGATGCTGGATGGAGTTAATGATTCCCCTGAATATGCGCGACAGCTGACCAAGCTGCTTAAGGGGGTACCTTGCAAGGTGAATCTGATCCCTTTTAACCCGTTTCCCGAATCCAAATATAAACGCTCCAGTCAAAAGGCTATCACCCGTTTCTGGGATATTCTGATGGCGGCCGGGGTGATCACCGTTACCCGTCGTACCCGTGGTGACGATATTGACGCCGCTTGTGGTCAGTTGGTGGGTAAGGTAACGGATAAGACTAAACGTCAGGAACGTAAGATTGTTGAGCAGGGAGGGGCGGCATGAAACTGTTCTCGCGACTCGCTGTTGCTGTATTGGTTTCCATATTATTGCAAGGCTGTGTCACCAGTGGCCAGCGTAATGAAAACCCGGAAAAAGCCGCGCAGATCTATGCCGAACTAGGCTTGGAATATCTGCGTCAGGGTAAGCTTGAATTAGCACTGGTTAAACTGGAACGCAGTCTGGAATTAAACGAAAAATACCCGCTGACGCATCACTATATTGCCGAAGTGTATAAACAGTTGGGTGATATGAAGGCAGCAGAAAAATACTATAACAGTGCTATTCGTTATGATAGTGACAACCCTGCGCTACTGAATAATTTTGGTGCCTTTTTGTGCCAACAGTCGCGTGTTGATGAATCAGAAGAATATTTTCTCCGGGCTGTCAAAGTGCCAAGATATCGAACGCCAGAGTTGGCTTATGAAAATCTGGCTCTGTGTGCCTTGCATAATGGTAAAAAGGAAAAAGCAGAACAATACTTTCGCAAAGCGTTGGCAGTTAAACCAACATTACATAAATCACTTTACCAAATGGCCTTGCTCAATTACGACAACGGTGCTTTTATGAAAGCTAGAGCTTTCATACAACGGTTTCACTCAATTGGTGAAACCGAACAAAGCCTTAAACTGGCTATTCGAATAGAACAGGCGTTAGGAGATGATGCCGCTGTTGAACAGTATGAAAAAACTTTATCGACTAAATTCTCCGGCACCGGTTTGGAATAAGGGCGTTCTGAAATATGTCAAAGAAGTCGCAGATTGAACTGCCTGCAGAAGAACATCAGACTGTTGAAAAACGTTGGGGTGCACTACTGCGTGAGGCGCGCATAAAGCGTGGCATGAATATTGAAGATGTTTGCAGTACCTTGCACCTTGAAAAAAAACTGATTGATGCCATGGAAGCTGAGCGGCAGGAGAGTCTGCCGACTGCATCGTTTGTCAGGGGCTATCTACGCAGTTATTCAAGATTGTTGGAGGTTGATGCCGAGCCGATAGTCCGGGCCTATGGCGAGGTCTGTGGTGAGGATGCTTCGGTGATTACTACAGTGGTTCAGGTTAAAGAGAATTCATCGAAAGATCCCGGTCCACGCTACGCTACCTGGCTGGTTGTTATTGTCCTGGCTGTCTCTTTAGTTGTCTGGTGGAGAACCGAGGTATTGCTGCCTTCCGCTGCAAAAAATGATGTATCAGAAACAGTCAGCGAAACAGTGATTGTTGATGCGCCTGAACTTGAGGTGATTGCATCGTCTGAAGTACTGGAAACTGAGGTAGAGGAACAAGTTGATGTTGTTTTGCCCGCGGCTCCTGTTGCCATAGAACCTGAGCCGGCTGTCTCTGAACCAGAGTCGCAGCTTTCAACTTTGGTGATGCGTTTTTCTGATGATTCATGGGTAGAGGTTAATGATGCGCAGGGTGAGCGTCTGTATATGGATGTCGCGAAGGCAGGACAAAGTAAAACTGTTACGGGTGAGCCGCCATTCAAGATGTTGTTTGGTAATGCGCCTGCGGTAACGTTGGAATATAACGGTGAAATTTACGACCATTCCAAGCACAATAAAAAGGGTGTGGCGCGCTTTAGCCTGGGTGAATAGTTATTCTGGATTCCCCTGTTGACCGCTCCATTCTGATACATAGATGACAGAAATGAAAACGATTGACATTAATTTACTCCTTCACCTTCTGGGTGAGTCACGCCACAAGATGAATTGCATGCTTGTGGCGGCGCATGACTGCGTTGTAACTGCTTGGAATAGAATGACTATTCCAAACAGTTACGCCTCGTCTAATGCGCCTACTTTGGTGCCCTGCACCACCACAAATGCACGCTTTACCTTGCCCAACTGTGGATTCTAGGATTATGGAACATCAATCTCCAATTAAACGACGTAAGTCACGCCAGATCATGGTGGGCAATGTGCCGGTGGGTGGTGATGCACCCATCAGTGTACAGAGCATGACCAATACGGAAACCTGTGACGTGACTGCGACTGTCGGCCAGATCAAGGCTCTGGAAGCCGTGGGTGCTGACATTGTACGTGTCTCGGTACCGAGCATGGACGCCGCCGAGGCCTTTGGCAAAATCAAACAGTTGGTCGATGTGCCACTGGTGGCGGACATTCATTTTGATCACAAGATTGCCTTGCGTGTGGCTGAGCTGGGGGTGGATTGTTTGCGTATTAATCCTGGTAATATTGGTTCAGATCAGCGCGTTCGTGCCGTGGTTGATGCCGCACGTGACAAAAACATTCCGATCCGTATCGGCGTCAATGCTGGTTCACTGGAAAAAGATTTACAAAAAAAATATGGTGAGCCGACCCCAGAGGCGTTGGTGGAATCAGCGCTGCGTCACATCGATATTCTCGACAAACTCGATTTTCAGGAATTTAAAATCAGCCTCAAGGCCTCGGATGTGTTTATGACCGTTGCGGCTTATCGTTTGTTGGCCGATCAGATTGAACAACCGCTGCATCTTGGTATTACCGAAGCTGGTGGTTTACGTTCTGGCACGGTCAAGTCAGCGGTTGGCCTGGGTATGTTGCTGGCCGATGGCATCGGTGACACGATTCGTATTTCACTGGCGGCAGATCCAGTGGAAGAGATCAAGGTGGGTTTTGATATTCTCAAAAGCCTGCACCTGCGTAGCAAGGGTATTAACCTCATTGCCTGTCCATCGTGTTCGCGGCAGCGTTTTAATGTGATCGCTGCGGTGAATGATTTGGAGCAGCGTCTGGAGGATATTACTGAACCTTTGGATGTGGCTGTGATCGGTTGCATTGTCAACGGTCCTGGTGAGGCGCGTGAAGCGGATATAGGCCTGACAGGTGGTGAGCCAAACCTGCTTTATGTTGATGGTAAACCTGATCACAAGGTCAATAATGAAGAAATGGTTGATGAGCTGGAACGTGCCATTCGAAATAAGATTGCAATCAAACAAGAACAAAACAAGGTGGCGTGTGAAGGCTGCCCTTCTGCCAGTTGATGAATAAAAGTAGGTCGCACCAAGTGCAGCCTATTGATATAGAACAAAATTGAAACGGAACAAAACGTAACCATATGTCTAAACATATCCAGGCCGTTCGCGGCATGAATGACATCCTGCCCCAGGATACGCCTTATTGGCGTTTGCTGGAGGATACCGCTCGACGTGTATTTGAGGCCTATAGCCTTGAAGAAATTCGTCTGCCAATCGTTGAAAAGACTGAATTATTCAAACGCACCATTGGTGAAGTCACTGATATTGTTGAAAAGGAGATGTATACCTTTGAAGATAGAAATGGTGACAGCCTGACCTTGCGCCCTGAGGGTACAGCCGGCTGTGTGCGTGGTTGTATTGAAAATGGTTTGACCCATAATCAGGTTCAGCGCCTCTGGTACAAAGGGCCGATGTTCAGGTATGAGCGTCCACAGAAAGGGCGTTATCGTCAATTTCACCAGATCGGTGTGGAGTGTTTTGGTTTGGCCGGGCCTGATATCGATGCCGAGTTAATCATTATGACGGCACGGCTGTGGCGCGAGCTGGGTCTTTCAGATTTGCAGTTACAAATTAACACACTGGGTTCAGCAGAGGCGCGAGACGCCTATCGAGACAAGCTGGTGGCTTATATGGAGTCACATCTGGATGAGCTGGATGAAGACAGCAAACGCCGTCTGCATAGCAATCCATTGCGTATTCTCGACACTAAAAACCCTGCCATGCAGCAGTTGGTCAGTGATGCTCCGAATCTGCTTGACCATCTTGATGAAGAGTCGAAGCAACACTTTGGGCAATTATGTGGCTTTCTTGATGCAGCCGGAATTGAATATGTGGTTAACCCCAGATTGGTGCGAGGGCTGGATTATTACAACAAGACAGTCTTTGAATGGGTAACGGATCAGTTGGGTGCTCAGGGAACGGTTTGTGCAGGCGGTCGTTTTGATGGTCTGGTTGCACAGCTGGGTGGCCGTGAGACTCCGGCACTGGGGTTTGCCATGGGCATTGAGCGCCTAGTCTTGCTGTTGCAACAACAGGTTGAAGTGTCTGTTAATGTGGCGCCACATATCTATCTCATCATGGCAGGTGAAGGCACATCTCAGGCGGGGCTGATGTTGGCTGAGCGCTTGCACGATGTCGATTCACGTCTGCGTATTCGCAGTCACTGCGGAGGCGGCAGTTTTAAGTCCCAGTTCAAACGGGCAGACAAGAGTGGTGCCCAGTTGGCGTTGATTCTAGGCGAAGACGAGGTGGCCAGTGAGGTCGTTGCAGTCAAGGACCTGCGTCAGGGTGAAGAACAGAAAAATGTTGATTGGAACGAGCTGGGTGATTTTTTGCAGTCGCGCCTGGATTTGAATTAAATAATTGAATAAAGGAGTTTCCCTGTGGAAGTTTACGAGTCAGAACAGGAACAGATTGACGCAATCAAGAAGTGGTGGAAAGAGAACGGCAAGGCGGTGATTATTGGTGCTGTTCTCGGTTTTGGTTCGCTGATTGGCTGGCAGCAGTGGCAGGCCAACACCCAGGCACAGCGCGAATCTGCTTCGTTGGAATATGATGTGTTGCTGGCGGATCTTGAAAGTAGTAAGTATCAGGAAGTTAAGAACCGAGGTGCGCACATCCTGAGCAACTATCAAGGTACGCCGTATGCTGCTTTGAGTGCCATGAGTCTGGCTAAGGTTTATGTGGAAGAGGGCGACTTTGCTGCAGCTAAAACATATCTTCAGACTGTTATTGATCAAACCGATCAACCACAACTGAAGCAGGTGGCGCAACTGCGTTTGGCGCGTTTGCTGTTGGCCGATGGTGATGTTGATCAGGCGTTAAGCAAGCTGAAAGGGATGAATGAGGGCGGTTTTACTGCTGTGGTGAATGAGCTTGAAGGTGATATTCAGGTTGCGCTGGGTAACAGAGCCAAGGCCAGAGTTGCTTATCAGCAGGCACTTGATGCGATCGAAACAGGTGTTGATACCTCGTTATTGCAGATGAAGCTTGATGATGTAGGCGGTCCGGAGGCA
>JAJRUN010000123.1 GCA_024277755.1 Gammaproteobacteria bacterium
ATCCAAATCATCGAGAATAACTTTCTCGGGAGTGCGGGTGGAAAACATCGTGACATTATCGGGCAGCCGTAGATGCCGGGTAATTTGGCTGGCCGCGTCATGGTTTCCTGCCACCATAAAAACGCGGATACCGGATTCCTGAAGACGTTCCATGCACCCCATGAAATAGAGGCCGGTGTTGTAGTCTTTCCAGTCGCCGTCATAAAGATCACCGGCGAGTAAGACGAACTCCACCTCTTCATCAATGGCAAGATCAATCAGGTTGTCGAAGGCACGGCGTGTGGCGCTGCGGATTTCATCGACAGGCGCTCCCTCATAGCGCTCCAGGCCGTGCAGGGAGCTGTCGAGGTGGATGTCTGCTGCGTGTAGGAATTTCATTGGGGCACATTCGTTGCATCATTCACCTGCAACATCATATCCATTAATTAGGGGCCAACTGGCTCTGCTTGAAGCTCAGCCGCTGCGCACCGAGACCATATTTTCTGAACTTATAACGCATATAGGTAGACATTATATCCTCATGGGTTGATATGAATATCTGCCGATCCGAAAATTCATTCCTCCTGAATTCCCGTTTGGTTTGGGTCGACTAGTACAGAACTTTATATTTTACAGATTGATGCGTAAAGCTGTTGCCGAAGGTGTTTTGGAAGAGCTTTTTGGGGAACATGGCAGTAAGGGCAAAAGCGGGAGCGATCACGCAACGCTTGAAGAAGCGAGACTATTTTTGGCATGCTCGAACGTTAAGGAAGCCGTTTGAGACTACAGGAGGGAAGAGGGTGGAAACATTCAATCACTGCTGTAAGAATTTCGGCAACAGCGACTGTTTTCGGAAAAGTCCGAGAGGCCGAGGCCTCTCAAACCTTTGGAATAATGGTGCCCAGTCTCGGAATCGAACCAAGGACACGGGGATTTTCAGTCCCCTGCTCTACCGACTGAGCTAACTGGGCGTCAAGAAGGTGCGTATTAAACCAATCTGCTTTGTCTTAGTCAAGTTTCTTGATGATTTTTTTGGTTTTTTCTTGTGTTTAATGATCATGATACCCTTGCGATCCTGTTATTTTGGCTGATGATGACTAGACGAAGGTTTCAAGTGGGTATGAGGCGGTTTTTGCTAGCAATGGCGATTTTTCTGGCGGTGGGCACTGCCGGGGCGGTGGAGGATAAGATTGTTCGCTTTCACCACGAGGATATGAATGGTTGTGTTGCCTGTCATCAGGAGGATAGCAACGCCGAGTTGTTTAAAAAGGCGACGACGACTGCCTGTGTTGAGTGTCATCAACAGAAGGGACTGCGCACGGATTTTAGTGAGGCGCTGAAGCAGCTGCAGGCATCGGTGCTTAAAGCTAAGCCTAAGAAGCGGGTTGAGGGTCAGGGGCCGGGTATGAGCGTGCCGATCTATTATGATGAAAGCCGCATCGGTGCTGAGCCGAATCCGATGATTCGCATCCCGGCGGGCAAGTTTATTCGTGGTACGGATTATCGTCTGCCTGATGAGGGGCCGCTGCATGAGGTGGTGTTGTCTGAGTATTTGATCGATAAGTTTGAGGTCACCAATCTGCAATATAAAAAATTTATCGATGCCACCGGTGGGCGTTCGCCAACACATTTTCGTAATCGTACTTTTCCCAAGGGTAAGGCGGATCATCCGGTGACCTATGTGTCGTGGAAGGATGCCGATGCCTACTGTCATTGGGCCGGTAAACGCCTGCCAGATGATAAAGAGTGGGAGAAGGCGGCGCGTGGTACAACCGGACAGGTGTTTCCCTGGGGGTCGGAGTTCAGCATTGATAAGGCCAATACGCCGGTGCGCTGGGCGGCCATGTATCTGCAAGGGGATACCACCCCGGTGGGGGCTTTTGAGGGTGGTAAGAGCCCGTATGGCCTGTATGACATGACCGGTAATGTCTGGGAGTGGACTTCATCCTGGTATCAGCCTTATCCCGGTAACAAGCGCATTACCGAGAATTATGGCGAGAAGTATAAGGTGCTTAAGGGCGGTTCGTGGTGGGATTGTTCGTTTTATAAATGCGGTATTTCGGCACCGGTATTTAATCGCAGCTTTTTTCACCCGCGTACCAAGAATGAAAGCTTTGGTTTTCGCTGTGCCAGGGATGCAGAATAATGATGGCTAAGCCGGTTGTTGTTGGATTGTGTTTGTTCATTTTGTCAGGTTGCAGTGATGAAACGTCAGTATCACAAAAAATTATGCCTGCGCCCGAGGGCATGGTGTTGATTCCGGCGGCTGAGTTTTTGATGGGCAGCGATGAGGTAGACAGCGACGGCAGGCAGGAGGAGTTTGGTTTTCGTGAACCCATGTATCTGGATGAACATCCAAAACATGTTGTGAGCCTAGGCGATTTTTATATTGATCAGTATGAAGTCAGTAATGGTGACTACAAACGCTTCACCATCGAAAACGGCGTAGAGCCTCCGCCGCCCTGGATACAGAGTGGTTACAACGCCACTGAGCACCGTCTGGCGACGCTGCCGCTGGATAAGTTGCGCCAGGTGGCGGTGGATTATTTTTTGCTGGATATGGATACCACTGCGATGCAGCGACCGCAGTTGCTGGATGAGCTGAAAAAAATACAGGCACAGCGTGACCAGTTGCCGGCCACGGCTATGAGCTGGTATGACGCCGCGAGTTATTGTCGTTGGCTGGGTAAACGTCTGCCGAGCGAGGCAGAGTGGGAAAAGGCCGCCCGTGGTACGGACGGGCGGCGTTATCCCTGGGGAGATGAGTGGGATCAGAGTAAGGCCAATGTCGGTGATAACGATGCTGGCATTACCATGGCGCTGGGCAGTTATCCTAAGGACAAGTCAGTCTACGGCGTGTTTGATCTGGGCGGAAATGTGTCAGAGTGGGTTAACGACTGGTATCGCCCATACTTGGGGGCGGATTATCAGAGTGAATTTTATGGTGATATCCACAAGGTGGTGAAGGGCGGCGGTGCTGGGGTGGGCCACTATGCCCTGAGCTATTTTTATCGTTCCTCGCGGCGCGGTCAGACTGACCCATCAACGATAAGTGTGGATGTGGGGTTTCGTTGTGCCAAGAGCGTAAGTTACCAATAAAAAAAGCCCTGCCTGATTTGTTCTGGGCAGGGCTTTTTTAGCTTGTTTTCCGGTTTAGAAGCTGTAACCAACTTTCAGTGCAATGCGGTAGTTGTTGACGTCTGATTTGCTGGCAGCGCCAAAGTTGTCTTCCCCGGTGATTTGATAACGTGCTTCAGCGCCGATGAATAGCGGGCTTTGCAATGTGTAATGAGCGCTGACACCCAGTTGCAGGCCGAAGACCGCATCGTCTGCAACGCCATTGTCGACCATGACATAACCCAGGCCAGGACCACCACCGATTTCCAGACCAGGCGCCACTTCTACGACGTAATGCGGATTGATTTCGAGGCTGGTGATTTTTACACCGTTATCGTCGTATGTTGTGTAGCTGGCTTGTTGGCGAATGCGGTTGCTTGGTGGTTGCAGCAATGGGCAGTTGAGTGACAGTTCGATGCCGGTGATGATGTCGCTGTCCATGTTATTGCCGGGGTCCATTTGTCCAAGCATTAATGAGATGGCGGGTTCTGCGACAAAACCATCTTTTGTGCCGGCGAGAAAATTCCAATCGCCAGCGGCCTGGGCATTGCCTGTTACCAGAAGGATGGCGCCTGTCAGTGCTAAATTCCGTTTTTTCATGATATTCCCCTTGTTGGATCTTAGGTTAAATATGTTGCAATGGTTTGAGCGGAGGTTCTGCAAATGAAATTACTGTGCTGGCGGAACAAACTCTGCGGGTGTTGTGCTACCGTCGCCATAAAGAAATTTTTCCATCTCTTCACGCAAAAATGTCTGCGCCTTGGGGTCGATCATGGAAAGGCGATATTCGTTGATCAGGATGGTTTGTTGTGCCAGCCATTCCTGCCAGGCCTGTTGTGAGATCTCTTCGAAAATCTTTTTACCCAGCTCGCCGGGGTAGGGCTGGCGGGCCATGGCGGGCAGTTCCTGATTCAATTTTTTACAATGTACCAAACGTGTCATTTTGTTCTCCAACGATATTTTTCCGCATTCTAGCAGATGCCGGTGATGGCCATCTATGACATTCAGAGTAGGGCTATTCAGCTTGTTCTAGCATGACTCTTTCGAGCAACTGTTTCACCGGTGCGGCCAGGCCGATATTGACTGGCGCGGTGCTGCAAAACCAGGTGCTTTTGTCGTCACTGATTCGATTCTGTTGTTGTCTGCTGTGTAGCCAGACGGGTTCGATATCAAGGTGGAAGTGGCTAAAGGTGTGACGGACGATGGGCCAGCGCTGGCTGATCTGGGTGTCGTATCCGAGCTTATTTTGACACCATTGCTGGATGTCATTGTCGCTGGGCTTTGCCTGTGTTAACTCGGGAAAACTCCACAGCCCACCCCAGATGCCGGTCGGTGGCCGCTGTTGCAATAGTAATTTACCTTCACCATTGTCGAGCATCAGCATGGTGGTGGTTTTGACGGGGATTTTTTTCTTTGGCCGGGCGGTGGGCAGCAGACCTTGTAAGTTTTGTGCCAGTGCTTCACAGTTTTCTTGTTGTGGACAGAGCGGGCAGAGTGGTTTGCTGCGACGACAAATGGTGGCGCCCAGGTCCATGATGGCCTGGCTGTAAGCGGCGTTGTTTTTGTCTGGTGTATGTTGTTTGGCCAGTTGCCACATCTGTTTTTCGATAGCGGGTTTGCCGGGCCAGCCTTCGATGGCGTGATAACGTGCCAGCACCCGTTTAACATTGCCGTCGAGGATGGTTTGTTGTTGTCCCAGTGACAGGCTGAGGATGGCACCTGCGGTGGATGGGCCGATGCCGGGCAGGGCGATGACTTGTTCCAGTTCTGCTGGAAACTTACCGTTATATTCATCGCGAATTTTTTGTGCTGCCTTGTGCAGGTTACGGCCTCGGGCGTAATAGCCCAGCCCGGTCCAGAGGTGCAGCACCTCGTCCTGTTCAGCATTGGCTAGTGCCTGCACATCAGGAAAACGTTGCATGAAGTTTTCAAAATAGGGGATGACGGTAGCTACTTGCGTTTGTTGCAGCATAATCTCCGACACCCAGACGCGGTAGGGGGTTGGCTTGCATTGCCAGGGCAGGTCCTTGCGGCCGTGTTGTTCAAACCAGCTTAGTAGCCGGCTGCTGAAATTGTTTTGTTCCATAGCTATTTAAACAGGCCTTTGAGTTTGTCTTTCAAGGCGTCTTCGGCCTGCTGTTTCAGTTGTTCTTTTTCCTGCTCCAGTTTTAACCGGGCCGCTTCTTTCTCGGACTCTAGTTTTTGTCGGGCAGCGGCTTTTTTGGCGTCGAGTTTTTTCCTGGCGGCAGCCTTTTCTGCGGCCAGACGTTTTTTCGCCTCGGCTTGTAATTTGGCCTTTTTGGCATCGAGTTGTTGTTTTTTTGCATCCAGCCTGGCTTTTAGTTTTGCCTTGGCTTTTGCAAGTTCCTCTTTGGCGCGGGCCTTTAGTATTTCATCGTATTGCAGGTCAAACTTTGGTTGGGCAAAGCTGCCGGTGATTCTGACGGGCACCTTTAGCCCTTTTAGTTCATCCAGTGCAGCGCCGCCCTCACCTTGTTCCGTTTTGACGATGGCTGCGTTGACGGTGTAGTCGAGCTGTTCATTGACCAGGTCGATCTTGCCCTTGCCATCGATACGCACAAACGGGGCTTTGGTGCTTAGGTCGTTGTTGTGAACGACACCATTGATTATTTTAAAGCTGCCGCTTAGTTCGGTGAAGTCGGTGCCCTTGCTGGCATCTTTGGCTGGGGGCGGTTGTTTTTTGATTTTGGCCTTGGCCTCGCGCACCATCTGCGCCAGATTGAAACCTTTTAACTGGCCGTTGTTGAAGTCGACACTGAGTGTGCCGTTTAGTGTTTTGGTCATCTCTTCAGGGGTATGGCCCTGGGTGGTGAGTTTGGCGCTGATGCTGCCTTTGCCGCTGAGCATGTCGTCATCCATCAGGTCTTTCAGTAATGGGCCGGCTTCGATGTTGTTGAGCGTTTCGTCAAGTTTGAAGCGGGGAACATCGTTGCGTGCATCAACTTGTATGCGGCCCTGGTATTGACCTTGATAGAGTTTTGCTGCGGGTTGCAGTTGAATCAGACCGTCTTTGGCTTGGAGGCTGGTGGTGATGTTGTTGATGTGCAGACCGGAAACTTTGAGTTTGCCTATGTCTAGCTGGCCGTCGATATCCAGCTGGCGCATTAACTCCATTGGCAAGGTGCTGGCTGCTGCTGCGCCGGCACTGGCAGGGGGTGCAATGGTGGTGTCTGTTTCACTGGCGGGGGGCAGGTAACGGTCGGCGTCGATATTGTCGATGCTTAGAGCGTAACGCAGCCCGGGCATAGGTTTGTTTGCGGCAAGATTGGCTTCAAGCCAGCCGTTGATGCTGGTGTCATCCAGTTGTAGTTGCAGAGGCTTGATCCTGATGGCCTCGGTGGTGCCGCTAAGCGTGAGGTTCAGTGCGACCTTTTTCAGCGTTTCGGTATCCGCTGTGTCCGGCACATCCAAACCCAGTGTCTGCATTAACTGGCGGGCATTGAATGGGGTGAGGCTCAGTTCACCTGTGAATTCCGGGGCGGTCATTATTTTTTCGACATTGATGTTGGCGTTAATGTTGAGGTCGTAGGCGCTGAGTTGCAGTTGCGATACGGTTGCTGTTTCCTGTTTCAGGTTGGCACTGATGTTGGCCGCCAGCGTGGCGATGAGCTTGCCTGTTGGCAGATCGGCATTTTTCAGCTTGGTTTCGAACACCAGCTGGTTGAGCTGGTATTGCTCGTTGGCGAGGTCGATGGCAATGTCGCTGCTGAGTTTTATTTGGCCGCTTGCACCGAATTCGGGGCTGTCAAAATCGAGCGTCAGCCGGGTGTTGTCGAGGCGGTGTTGTTGACCGTTGAGGATGTCGGCAATGATGTGGCTTTTGAATTCGAGGCGGCCGCTAACGTTGGGTTGATTGCTGCTGAACTGGCTGCTGAGTGATATGTCCAGCGGGCGGTTGAGCGAGACAGGGCCGGTGATCAGGTTGAGCTGTTTGATGGCATATTGCGTTTTGTTTGCGCGGTCGTCGTAGCTGATGTTGGCATTGGTGATTTCCAGACCGCCGATGGCCAGTGCGGCCAGGCTGATAGTGCCGCTTTGATTGTTGTCAGTAGAGCTTGGCTGTGGTGTGGTTTCAGTGGTGCTTGTTTCGCTCTGGCTTAGGTCATCCCAGTTTGTTTTGCCTGTGGCATCAATCTGAAGGTTCAGGTTCAGGCCGCGCAGGGTGATGGCCTTCATCTCTACTTCTTGTTTTAACAGGGGCATCAGCTTGAGTTTGACCTCGGCGCTGTCGATTTGGGCAAAGGGAGTGTCACCAAAGCCGCTGGCGTTGCTGAGGGTGATCTTTACCAGCTTCATGCCAATCCAGGGAAACAGCGACAGGCCAATGTCGCCTTCAATATTTAATTGGCGGCCGCTGGCATCTTCTACAGCGGTGCTGATTTGCGCTTTGTATTCATTGGGATCAAAAAACAGGATGATGGAAATCAAGGCAGCGGCAATGATGGTGATGATCGCTGCGAGCGAAATACCTATGATCTTTAAGGGATTGGCCATGTTTACATCCATAAATGTTGAGTCCACATGGTAAAACTTATTCGGTTAAACTCAAGGGCTTGGGGCAGTGATATTTGCGAATATGTGTCATTAATTTGAGGGGGAAAAATGTCAGAGAGTAAAACGGAAGCAATCGTTATTAAGGGGAATGAGTCCGCGGCCTGTGCGGGTGAGTTGCTTAGTACTCGTTTCGAGTCGAGTGAACGCCTGGCTCGGGCGGGTAAGGTGTTGGCTGTTGCCTGGTTGCTGGCTTTGATTACGGCGTTTATCCCCATTGCCCATTTTTTTCTGGTGCCGCTGTTTCTGATTGCCGGGCCGGTGATGGCCTTTATGAAATATAAGGCGGAAACGGTATTGGAGAAGGCCCTCGGCACTTGTCCTGAGTGCTCAAAGGCGATTGATATTATCCTTGATCCGGCGGATAAACTGCCTAAACGCACCTATTGCCCCGATTGTAATAAACCGTTGCAGTTGATGTATCATGATGGCTCTTCTAAATAGTAACTGCGGATAGATTTAAAATGCGTTTGGCAATGGTAGGTATGGTGCTTGGTCTTATGTTGATTGGCGGAACGGCAACGGTGATGTTGTTGCTTTATCTGCTTGGCTTCATTGGTCAGTAATTTTCTGTTTTCTTTGTAGTGAGACCTTTGCACGATTCATATTTTCCGCCCCAGCGGCGTTAAAAATGATCTCAAAATCCTCATTTACTCCAGTAAACTCCGGTTTATCGATCATTTTTGCCTTGCTGGAACGAAAACTATTTTTCGTGCAAAGGTCTCGTTGTATTTTATTGAAAATAAATGGTGTTGTGAAAACCTTGACGCCAGTTAATGCCGTCTGTTGATGACCAGACCTGACTTCCTGTTGAACCGCCATCGGCGATGACCAGCAATAGTTTGCTGTCGAAGGGCAGTAGTTGAGGGGCGCCCGGTGCGGGAAAGTCTGCACTGGCATGTTCCTGAGTCCAGGCGATGCCGTTGCTGGATGACCAGACATCATTTTTGCTGACGCCATCCTGACCGCCGACGAGCCAGAGCTTGCCGTTAAAGCCGGTGACCTGGTGGTTATAACGGGCCGAGAAGGCGGCGGCGCTGGTTTCCTGGGTCCAGTTGATGCCATCAGAGGAAGACCAGACATCGTTTTTGCTGGTGCTGTCCCCCTGCCCGCCGATGAGCCATATCTTGTTGTTGAATACTGCCACCTGATGATCGTAGCGGGCTGAAAAAGCGGCAGAGGCGGTTTCCTGCGTCCAGTTAATGCCATCACTGGAAGACCAGATGTCATTTTTAATGCTGCCGTCCCAGCCAGCAATCAGCCACATTTTGTTATTGAATACCACCGCTTGGTGGGAGCGGCGGGCACTGAAGCCGGCGCTGGCTGTGGCCTGTGTCCAGGTGGTGCCGTCGCTGGAAGACCAGACATCATTTTTTATACTGCCGTCCGAGCCGCCGATGAGCCATAACTTATTGTTAAAACTGAGTAGCTGGTGATCAGAACGAGCGGAAAAGGCGGTGCTGGCAGTGGCGAGAGTCCAGGTGGTGCCATTACTGGAAGACCAGACATCATTTTTGTAGCTGCCATCAAAGCCACCGATCAGCCATAGTTTATTGCCAAATTCGGCTACTTGCAGACCCTCCCGGGTGCTAAAGCCCGGCAGCGCTAATGTGGCAGGCAGGCTGTTGGTGTTGTCATATTGCAACCAGTACCAGCCACTACGATTGGCGTTGATGGCTGTGTCGGTGATGCTGTTGTCGGTTAAGACATCAAGCTGGCCATTGGCGCAGAGTGAATAATTGGCCAGGTCGCAATTTTGGTCTGTAGAGCGAATAAAGTTCAAGCCTTCGGCATTGCTGTCAAAGCTGACTTGTGTGTCGGTCTCGCCAACCCAGGCACTGAAACTGGCCGAATCGGGTGCAACGATGAGGGTATAGTTTGTTTGAACTGGCGAGTGGATTGGGTCGCCATATTTGAAGGCGCTTATGGTTGTCTGGCCGCTGTTGAGAATATCGACTTCGCCGGTGGTGGCGTTCAGGCGGGCAACATAGGTGTTACTGCTGCTATAGATCGTGATGCCGCTGCCCAGTCCGCCGCTGGCCGTGTTGCTAAAGTTGGCTGAACCGGGGGTTTTGTATATGGGGCCGCTGTCGGCAAAGGCAATGCTTTGGACCAGTTTAGGGATGCTGACTTTGTAACTGGCAGAGGCGGCATAGTAGTTTGAATCAGCAGCTTTTGTGGCGGTGATGATGGTTGAGCCGGGGATGATGATGCTGACCTCACCGCTGCTCGCATCAACAATGGCAACACGGGTGTCGCTGCTGCTGTAGCTTATGGTGCCGCTGCCTGAGCCGCCGCTGGCGAGGTTACTGAAGTTGGCATCACCATAGATTTTGCTGACTGGGCCAGGGTCAGCGAAATTGATAATCTGGGTGTCGGGTGAAATATTCAGGAGATAGCTGACATCGACGGCGGCATACTGGTTGTCTGCAGCCTTGCTTGCGGTGATTGTGGTGGTGCCAGCGTTGATAATGCTTACCTCGCCGGAATTGGCGTCCACTGTGGCGATGCTGGTATCACTGCTGCTGTAGGTGATGTCGCCTGTGCCTATGCTGCCGCGGGCGAGATTGGTGAAGTTTGGCTGGCCGTATATTTTATCGATTGGTCCGGGATTGGTCAGGCTGATAATCTGTATCTGTGGGGAGCCCTGGCCGGAGTTGCTGTTCGACGTGGTGGACTCTCCCCCTCCGCTGCTGCAGGCCCCGAGCACCAGCAGCAACAGCACTGACGCGATTGCCTTGTAGATACTCGTTGGTAAGTTGTTCATCATATTGAAATTATCGGGTTTCTAGAACTTTTCTTAAATTATTGTTAAGTAACAAAATAACAGAAGTTTGCTCAGTCGTGTTGTTGGCAAACGAAATGATTCTGTGTCAGAGATACTCTGGCGAATAAGTTTCTGAGTGCTTATGTTGATGGGGTGGAAGTGCTATTCTCTTTTTAAATCAACTGACTAAGGCATGTTCGGTTTGTGTATAAGTACTTTTGAATCTATGGAATTAACAACGCGATTTTTACGACAGTTTGCTGTGGGGCTGGCCAGTGTGTTTGGGCTGCTTGCGTTGTGGTCGTTTTTTTATGGCGGTTTGTTGTGGCTTTGGCTGTTAGCGGCATTGGTGTCATTGTTGTTGGCCTGGTTGGCTCCCAATGGCTTACGTCCTTTGGCGAGAGGCTGGCTGTGGATTGGCCATTGGCTTGGCTTTATAAATACCCGCATATTGCTGGGCGCCGTGTTTTTTCTGCTCATTACGCCGGTGTCATTGTTGTTTCGCCTGACAGGGCGTGACGCGTTGGCATTGAAGCATAAACAGGCCAGCAGTTATTGGCAGCAGCAGGATAAATCCTGGCCGCCTGATGATTTCAAGAACCAGTTCTGAGATGTGGATTCTCGGCATCTCCGCCTATTACCACGATAGTGCTGCGGCCTTGATCAGGGATGGTGTGGTGGTTGCTGCGGCGCAGGAAGAGCGCTTTAATCGAAAAAAACATTGTGCTGACTTTCCGCACCAGGCGATTGAATATTGTTTGTCCGAGGCTGACATTACTCTGGAGCAGCTCGATAATATTGTTTTTTACGACAAACCCTTTCTTAAATTCGAACGCCTGCTGGAAACCTATCATGCCTTCGCTCCGTCGGGTTTTCGCTCGTTTGTCCGTGCCATGCCGGTGTGGCTCAAGGAAAAGTTGTTTCAGAAGCGTTTGCTGACACAGGAAATTCAGACCCTGACGCCAGGGTTTGATTTGCGTCAGCGGTTGTTGTTTTCTGAACACCATCTCTCTCATGCTGCCTCAGCCTTTTATCCGTCACCTTTTGATAAGGCGCTGATCCTGACCATGGATGGGGTGGGGGAGTGGGCCACCACCTCGGTCATGCTGGGTGAGGGCAATGCTATCCGCTCACTCAAAGAGATACATTTCCCCCATTCGCTGGGTCTGCTGTATTCGGCGTTTACCTATTTCACCGGTTTTGAGGTGAATGCTGGCGAGTATAAACTGATGGGCCTGGCCCCTTATGGCGAACCCAAATATGTGGATTTGATTAAAGAGCACTTGATTGATATTGCCGATGATGGCTCTTATCGGCTCGATATGCGTTATTTCAATTACTGTACCGGCCTGACCATGACCAATAAACGCTTCGACAAACTGTTTGCTCGTGGCCCGCGTCAGCCTGAGTCAGCGATTACACAAATGGATATGGATCTGGCGCGTTCGATTCAAATGGTGACGGAAGAGGTGGTGATGAAAATGGCGTCGTCGTTGCGACAGGAGTATGAAGTTGAAAATATCTGCCTGGCCGGTGGTGTGGCTCTGAACAGTGTCGCTAATGGCAGGCTGGTACGCTCAGGTCTGTTTGATGGTGTCTGGATTCAGCCTGCCGCAGGTGATGCCGGTGCCGCTTTGGGGGCGGCTCTGGTGGGCTATCACCTGCACCATCAACAATCCCGGCAGCCCGTTGTTGCCGGCAGGGACGCCATGCGCGGGACCTATCTCGGCCCTGCATTCAGCAATGACAATATTCAAGCGGTGCTCGATGATGCCGGTGTGGCTTATCAATTATTGACAGACGATGAATTGATTGTGGCTGCGGCGCAGGCTCTGGTGGACGAAAAGGTCATTGGCTGGTTTCAGGGGCGGATGGAGTTTGGCCCACGGGCGCTGGGCAATCGCAGTATTCTGGGTGATCCCCGCTCGGCCAAGACCCAATCGCTGATGAATCAAAAAATCAAATTTCGCGAGTCGTTTCGGCCGTTTGCTCCATCGGTGCTGGCAGAAGATGCCCAGGATTATTTTGAACTGCCGCAGCCCAGCCCGTATATGTTGCTGGTTGCGCCAGTTTTGGCCGGTCGTTGCATTGCCCCTGGCGATGAAGAGCGAGCTGTCACCGGTATTGACCGGGTCAGCCTGGTGAGG
Organism: Gammaproteobacteria bacterium; assembly: GCA_024277755.1. Lineage (GTDB taxonomy): Bacteria > Pseudomonadota > Gammaproteobacteria > Tenderiales > Tenderiaceae > Tenderia. The sequence goes on from JAJRUN010000123.1 coordinate 12,583, forward strand.
TCTGATATTCCAGCCGTCACGCATGTGGATTTCACGGCGCGTATTCAAACGGTCAGTGCTGAAAATAACCCGCAATACTACAAGCTGATTAAATGTTTTAAAGAACTGAGCGGTTATGGAGTGGTGGTGAATACTTCATTTAATATTCGTGACGAACCGATTGTCTGCGCGCCGCAGGATGCATTACGCTGTTTTCAGAAGACCGCCATGGATGAACTTTATCTGGGGAATTATTGCCTGAAGAAAAAATGGAGCGGGTAGCGGGAGTCGAACCCGCCTCACTAGCTTGGGAAGCTAGGGTAATACCGATATACGATACCCGCTAGTTGATTCTGATTTTAACCGGTTAGACGGGCACCCAGTCAATGGACTGGGTGCCCGTAGCAGATGCTTATTGGAAAAATATGCTGTTGTTAAAGGCGCGACGCCAGTTGATGCCATCACTGCTTTTCCAGACATCCTTGAGTTTATTGCCATCTGAATCAATACCGCCGATCAGGAAAAGCTCACCGTCATGTTTGACGATGCGGTGAGAGTGGCGGGCCGGGAAGCTTGCATTGGTCGTCTGTTTGCTCCAGTCAACGCCATTTGTTGATGTCCAAATATCGTTTAGCGCAACGGATGTTGAGGAGCCGAAAAGCTCTTCGCCACCGATGAGAAATAATTTCTCGCCTGAGCCATCATTGAAGGCGACAGCCTGATGTTTGCTGCGGGGACTAAAGTTGGCACTTGCCGTTGCTTCGGTCCAGCTGTTTGTTTGCGTGTTGAAGGACCAGACATCATTTTTCAGCCCCGCATCACCACGACCACCAATGATCCATAGTTCACCGTTGTAGGCGACGCTCTGGTGATTCCAGCGGCCACCATAGCTATCCGGGTGGCCGTTGGCAGTACGTTCGGTCCAGTTGATGCCGTCGCTGCTTGACCAGGTATCATCCAGGTAACTGCTGTCGTTTTGTTTGCCGCCAATAATCCATAACAGACCATCAAAACTGAACATCTGATGACCACTGCGGGCCTGGAAAGCTGCAGAGTCTGTTTGACGAACCCAGTCGCTGGCATTATTTGAAAGCCAGATGTCATTCAGGCTGTCACCGTCATTCGAAGTCTGGCCGCCGCTCAGCCATAGCGCACCATTTAACTCGGCGATTTGGTGGTTGGTGCGTGCGGAGAAGGCATTTGAATTATCTTGTTCTGCCCAGCTTATGCCGTTTGTGCTTGACCAAATGTCGTTGTTGGTTGTGTCTGATTCACCACCAAAAAACCACAGTTTATCGGCAAATGAATGGGCTTGAACATTGCTGCGGCCTGTGAATTCGGAAGGGCTGTCTTCCAGTGTCCAGTTGCTGCCGTCGGCGGATGACCAGACCTCGTTACTATAAGAACTCAATCCTACACTGGGTCTGCCTCCGATTAGCCACAAGCGGTTGTTAAACACTGCAATACTGTGTTCATACACTGGCCCAAAAGGCGCATTTGCTGTCACTTGAGTCCATTCGGTGCCATTGCTGGACGACCATATGTCAGCCAATACGCCACCGCCGGGCAGGTTGTTGAGGCCACCAATGAGCCACAGCTTGTCATTGAATGCGATGAGCTTATGATCCCGGCGTGCAGAGAATGGGGCAGAATCAGTTTCTTTTGTCCAATTGCTGCCGTCAAACGACCATATGTCATTTAAATAGCTGCCATCATGGCCGCCGATGAGCCATAGTTTACCGTTGAAGGCCGCTGTTTGATGCTGTCGCCGGGTGGTATATGTGGTGGTTGGCGTGACCTCAGTCCAGATTAATCCATCGGCTGATTTCCAGGTGTCGTTTAGGTTGCTGCTGCCATTAAAGCCCCCTGTTATCCAGTATTGACCGTTGAATTCACTCACCTGATGGTCGAAACGATAGCCAAACAAGGTTTTTAGGTCGGCACCTACGTCCCAGCTGCTTCCTGCCCCTGTCGGGCTGGTGTAAATCCAGTTGTTTAAAGTCAGGCCGGCGGTTCGGCCGCCAATCAAGATCATTCTGACGTCGCTGGCATTGATCATCTGGTGGTCATAAATCCCGGCACCGACAAAAAATGCATTACTTGATTCTTCTGTCCAAACCTGGCCATTGTAGCTTGACCAGATGTCGGTTTGGGCGGCATCGTTGAGTCCCCCAATCAGCCATAGCTTATTGTCAAAGCTGATCAGTTTATGACTGTTACGGCCCGAAAACCGTTGCTGTGAAACGGTTGCCGGGGCGCTGGGTTGGCCGTTGTTTTCCAAGGTGTAGTAAGTCACGTCATTCAGGTTTGCTGTGGGGTCGGTGAAGGTTGTACCACTTAAGTTGACGGAGTAGCCGCCGGCACAGCCACGGCAGTTTCTATCGGCATGGCTGTAAAATTGCAGTCCTGATGTGGCAGCGGGCAGATTAACCTCGGTATCGTTGTTGCCAACCCAGGCGGTAAAGGGGACTTCGTTGGTGACCACCAGTGTATAGCTGTTTGATCCTGCATTGTAGCTGCCTTCAGCAGTGACTGAAGCGCTGATGAGAGTGGTGCCTGTAGCGCCATTTTTTGGAATGGTCACTTCACCCGTAAATTCGTTAACAGTGGCTACGGATGTGTCACTACTGGCATATGAAACGGTGCTGTTTGGATTGGTTGGGCTTTCGGCTGTATTGGTAAACTTATAATCGACACTGCGAAGAAACTGATATTCGGTTATTGGCCCGGCATCATCAAAGTTGATCGTTGGCGCACCTGAGCCTGTGCCGCCGCTGTTATTGCTTGAGCTTCCGCCGCCACCGCCACCGCCACATGCGATGAGTAGTGCAGATATCAATGATAAAAAGATAATTTTGAAGCTATGGCTGATGTTGGTCATGTTTTTTCCGGCGGTCATCACTGCATTAATTTCAATAAACATTGGTAGCTTAATTGAAAAAGTATTCCTGATTTACAGATTGTTCAATATTTCAGAGCGTACGGTTTTATTCAAGTGGTTGAAAAACCAGTGAAACTAATCATCCTCATGGTTAACGGCATCTTAACGCACTATTTGAAATAGCATACTACCTCTGCAGCCTGCCTGCGAGCAAACAGGGTGTGTCAGTGGAGGCAGAAATTATAGTAAAATCCTGCTTGATTTAATAACAACCCAAGTAGAAAAGTATGGAAATTATTGTAAACGGAGAACCCCGTCAGGTGGCAGAGCCATATACCGTGGCGCAGTTGCTTGAGGCGATGGATCTGGTGGGACGGCGTCTGGCGGTTGAAATCAATCTTGAAATTGTGCCGCGCAGCAGTCACACCGATCATCAGCTGCAACCGGGCGACAAGCTAGAGATCGTACACGCCATTGGTGGTGGCTAGGCGATTGTTAGAGTGATAGCGCCCAACGCGCTATAATCCCCGCTTTCGTTTTACCCCAGTAATAAATAGGAATGCACATGTCGGATACCGCTCAAACCGCTGGCCGTGACCCTCTGGTCATCGCAGGTGTTGAATATAGCTCTCGCCTGCTGGTGGGATCAGGCAAATACAAAGACCTGGAAGAGACCCGTCTGGCCACCGAGGCCTCGGACGCGGAAATCATCACCGTGGCCATCCGTCGCACCAATATCGGTCAGAACCCGGACGAACCCAATCTGCTCGACGTAGTGCCTCTGGATAAATACACAATCCTGCCCAATACCGCCGGTTGTTTTACCGCCGACGATGCCGTGCGCACCTGTCGTCTGGCGCGTGAACTGCTGGACGGCCACAAACTGGTCAAGCTGGAAGTGCTGGCGGAACAAAAGACCCTGTTTCCTGATGTGATTGAAACCCTAAAAGCCGCCGAAATTCTGGTGAAAGACGGTTTCGATGTCATGGTCTACACCACCGACGACCTGACCGTCGCCAAAAAACTGGAAGATCTGGGCTGTGCTGCCGTCATGCCGCTGGGTGGGCCGATTGGCTCCGGGCTGGGTATCTGCAATCCTTATAATATTCGTTCCATCGTTGAAGAATTGTCGGTGCCGGTGCTGGTGGATGCCGGAATTGGCACCGCCTCTGATGCCGCCCTGGCGATGGAACTGGGCTGTGACGGAGTCTTGATGAACATGGCCATTGCCTGTGCCCAGCAGCCCGTGGTAATGGCCGCAGCCATGAAACACGCCGTGATTGCCGGCCGTCAGGCCTATCTGGCCGGGCGCATGCCGCGCAAACGCTATGCTAGTGCCTCATCGCCCATCGCCGGGACTTTCTTTTAGCTTATATTCACCACGAAGCACACAAAGGGCACGAAGAAAATTAAAAAACTTCGTGTCCTTCGTAGTAAAAACGTTTTTTGCATAAGTATGACCTCTCTATGACTTCAACAGAAAAACCACGCCGTATCGTGCGCAGCTTTGTCCGCCGCCAGGGACGCATGACCGACCTGCAACAACGGGCGCTGGAAGAGCTGTGGCCAAAATACGGTCTGGCACCGGGTGAAGAATTGCTTGACCTGGATACCGTCTTTGGCCGTTCAGCCCCACGGCTGCTGGAGATCGGCTTTGGCATGGGTGATTCGCTGGTGGATATGGCAGCGGCGCACCCCGAGAATGACTACATCGGCATCGAAGTGCATCGGCCCGGTGTGGGCCGGCTGTTGTCGCGTGTTGAAGAGCAGGGGTTGGGCAACGTGCGCGTATTTTGCCACGACGCCATCGAAATCCTGAAAAAACAGATAGCCGACGAATCATTAGATCGAGTGCTGTTGTTTTTCCCCGACCCGTGGCATAAAAAACGCCACAACAAGCGCCGCATTGTTCAGACTGAATTTATTGAGATGATTCGCGCCAAACTCAAACCGGGCGGGGTGTTTCACATGGCCACCGACTGGCAGGATTACGCCGAGTGGATGATGGCGCGCATGAGTGATGCCAAGGGGTTTGAAAATATGTCCACTGCCGGTGAATATTCACAGCGGCCCGACTATCGCTCAGTAACCAAATTTGAACGCCGCGGCCATCGGCTGGGGCATGGCATTTGGGATTTGTTGTTCAAAAAAGTCTAGCTTAGGAAGTGAGTGGTTCAATAATAATTTAGGAAGAAGCGAGGCCGCCGGGTAACGTTAGCAGGGCAGTGGCTGGAAACCGGAAACGTACAGACACAGAATAAACCAACGGGGCCTGATCCTTTTTTGGATGTGCTCATTTGAATAAAATAGTAGATATAAACGGATCAATCGTGTCTGACCCCATTGGTTTTAGAACCAGAAACGGTTTCTTCAAGAGTAGAAAGATTGCTGTTTTCATAATGGGTGCTGTCTGTAAAGCTAATGAGGTACTGAAAGCCTGCTTTGCTTGGATTGAAGGAGGTAACTTTTTCACCAATTGAGGTGTAAAGTAAG
>JAJRUN010000124.1 GCA_024277755.1 Gammaproteobacteria bacterium
CCCTGAAGTGCTGCATCCATATCGAATTTGATATTGTCTTTCATGTATCATTCCTCCTGTTACCAGTTTAGAAAAATGACACAGAATTCTGAACACTACCTGTTGTTCTCTTGTATTGCCTAAAGAATCAAGCACATTTGCCTGATAATTACCAAAAACCAATCGATTTGCCCTGATATGTTGATATTGTAGTTGTATTAAGGCATATTTGCTGATTATCTCTGCTCAAACTCTATGCCTCGGAAATTGCCATGTCAACCCGGAATTCTGGAAATGATTTATTGACTGACATGCGCGATTTGATGCGTCGCCTTCACTACTCAATTCATACTGAGCGTGCTTATTGCGACTGGGTTGCACGCTTTGTTCGTTTTCATCAGATGAAGACGCGGGATGCGCTTTTTTTAAATGCGGAAACAAGTGTGGAAGATTTTTTGACGCATTTGGCTGTGCGGGACAATGTGTCGGCTTCGACACAAAATCAGGCTTTCAATGCGCTGGTGTTTCTGTATCGGCGCGTTTTGCAGCGACCCCTGGAAAATGTTTCGGCAGCCCGTTCGCGTGGGGAGCCGAGAGTTCCGGTGGTGTTGACGCGAGAGGAGGTGAAACAGGTATTGGCCTTTCTGGAGGGGACTTCGGAGTTGGTGGTGAAGGTTGTGTATGGATGTGGTTTGCGCATTACTGAGGCGGTTAGGCTACGGGTGCAGGACATCGATTACGGCTATAAGCAGGTGACGGTGCGTAATGGTAAAGGTAATAAGGATCGGGTGACGCCGTTTCCGGCCACTCTAGAGCCGTTGCTGAAGAATCATTTAGAGCGGGTAAGGGCGATTCATGAGCAGGATCTTGCAGCGGGGTTTGGTGCTGTTTACTTGCCTTATGCCTTGGCTCGTAAATACCCAAATTCAGAGGTGGAGTGGGGTTGGCAATATGTATTTCCCAGTCGTAAGTTGGCGGTAGATCCTCGTGGCGGGGTGACGCGTCGGCATCATGTGGATCAGTCGGTGGTGAATAAGGCGATTCGGCAGGTTGTGCGTCGGGTGGGGATTACAAAAAAAGTGAGTGCGCATACCTTTCGGCATAGTTTCGCCACCCATTTACTGCAACGGGGCACTGATATTCGTACCATTCAATCGCTGTTGGGGCATAAGGATTTACAGACGACAATGATTTATACCCATGTATTGAAGCAGGGTGGGGAGGGTGTGGTCAGTCCGCTGGAGGATTTGTAGTGGAGAATACTACGATTAAGGGGCTGCTATTTTTGTAGGCTTGGTGGCTAGGCACCTACCTCTTTAATTGCTTTGATTAACCTAAGGGGGCATCAGACTCGCCGATGCGTCAGACCATCACCCAGATAACTGGGCAGGTTTTGCGTTTTCTCATTTTTAAACCGAAGCCCCGCTAGCAAGTCGCCTGGGTGCCGCTGGCCAGGTTTTTCTCCACCTGTAAGATAGCGTTGCCACTGATCTGCTGGCCGTTGCCACTTAGGGCTTCGTGCAAGGCTTGAATGGTGGCGCAGATATCTTCAGGGGCCATTTCGGTCAGGGTTCCTTCACGCGATGCCTTGATCAGCCATTCGATATCAATTTTTTCCAATTCCAGTTGATTCAAAACCGGCTCAAAGCGCCACAGATAACCGTGTTCTGCCTCAAAGTCGCGCACATGGGCGCGGATGTCTTCGCGAATGGGAAATTCACGCCGGTTGCTGCTGATCAGAAAGGCCATTAAGCCTACTACCGAGGCAGGAATCATGAAGATAAATGACATTTTATTGAGCATGTTGGCGTCGATGGAGCCTTTGCTCCAGCTGATATAGGCGATGCCAAAGCAGGCCAGATAGACGGCGGCGGCGAAGATCAGGCCGACTACCTTGGCCATGGCCTTGCCAGGTTTGACACGCGGTTTGTAGTCCAGTCGTGACAAGGTGATGTGCTTTTCAAAATCACGAATGACGTTTTTGCGGCTGTGGCGTTTGGATGGTTGTTGATTGCTCATTGCGGTGTTGTCTGTTTGTTGGGGGCGCTATTGTCGCAAATGCCCGGCTTTATGCCCAGCCATTCAGTCCACTCTTGAAATAGTTTTTGATCGAGGGCGGCGACAGCCGTGCGTGGCTCAAGATTAGGTTGGTAGACTTGCTCACCTGTGAGTGTGCAGGCATGACCGCCCATTTCGCTGAAGACTAAATAGCCGGCTGCATAGTCCCAGAGTTTCTGTTTGCCGTGCAGATAGACATGACAACGACCGGCTGCCATCCAGCACCAGTCCAGAGCCACTGAACCATGACTGCGCTGTGAACTATAGGGGGTCTCATCCAGCAGGCGGTGGGTCAGTTTGGTGGGCAGGCGTTTGAAATCCACCAGTGCGGTGCCTTTTTTCAGCGGCCCCTGTGGTGTGCGTTGTCCTAGGGGGGGGCCATTGAACCAGGCGCCATCACCTTTGCGGGCGCTGAAACATTCGTCACGGCTGGGGTCGTAGACCACGCCAAGTACGATTTCACCCTGATGCAGCAGCGCCAGCGAGGTGGAGAAAAACGGCAAGCCAGCTGCAAAGTTGCTGGTGCCATCAAGGGGGTCGAGTATCCACAGTGGCCGTGATTGATCGTTGATCAGGCTGTTTTGTTCGGCCTCGGTCATTTCTTCGCCTAGGCAGGGGATGTCGGGCCAACGTTGCTTTAGCTCTGCTTCAATGCGTTGTTGCGCTGCCAGGTCGGCTTCGGTGATAAAACTGCCATCGGCTTTGTCGTGGCGGCTGACTTTGGTGAAGCGTGGCAGCAGCTCTTCGCGGGCGGCGTTGATGACGATTTGTCGTAGTTGTTCCAGGTCAGGTAGTTGCATAGTCTGAATTAAAAATGTGATGAGAGGCCGATATAGGGGCCGGTTTCGAATGATTCGTTGTTTTGCTTGCCTGTGCGCATGTGAATGGCACGAACACCGAAATTGAATTCGGCATCATCCGCCAAAGGATAGTTGAGTTGCAGTTTAAAACTCCAGCTCCATTTTATATCAATGCTCCAGGGGTGGCTGCCGGTATCACCTTGATTGCTGATATGAGGGGCGATCAGTAGCTCGCTAAGCAATTCGTATTTGCGGGTTTCATTCGGTAGTTGACGAATGATGGCACCACCACCAAGGGCGAGTAAGGATTGGTTTTTAAAATTAGCCAGAAAGGTCGCAATTTTGGGGGTGAGGATTTTGTCTTTTGTCAGTGGCCGCTGGTAGTCAAGCAGTTCGGCATCAGCAATGAACAGGTAGTTACGCGGGTCAGGTTCTTTCTACAGAATAAGGCTGAATTGCTGGCGCGAGTGGCGGGGCAGGTAGTTGTTGGGGTCACCAAGATAATAGGCCTTAACGCTGTCACCATTGATGAGCAGGCCGGATGATGCCGCGAAAACACTGGATGTTGGGGCGATCAGGGTTGAAATTAGGGCTAAAATCGATGGGGGTCTGCAAACATTTAACATGATTTCTGTTACCGGCTAGTCATTGAGTTCGATTATACGGTCTTCAAGTTCTTGGGGGTGAAGATGTTGCTCGGAAATACATTTTCCGGCAATAGAAATACCTGCCAGGTGAACGCTGTCTGTTGTGCCCGAGATGAGCGGGTGCCAGTCGGGCAGAGATTTGCCTTCATACAGGCGGCGATAGGCGCAGCTGTTGGGCATAAACATAAAGTATTCGGGGTGGTCCATGCTCAGCACCAGGCAGTCGGGAACCTGTTTGACCCGATGTTGGTAATCACTGCAGCGGCAACTTTCCAGGTCGAGCAGTTTGCAAGCGACATCGGTATAGAAAACCTCACCATTGTCTTCATCCTCCAGTTTGTTGAGGCAGCATCGACCACAGCCGTCGCAGAGTGACTCCCATTCGGAGCTGTTCATTTCTGACAGGGATTTAATTTTCCAAAAATGGGGGTCTTGTTTTGTCATGTTTGACCGAAAATATTATAGGGGGGCATTATGGTATCAATTTAGGGGAATGATTTAGAGTTTATGGACGCTGATCAGGCTAAAAAACTGCTCGAGCAGATTCGTGACAGTTATCTGTTGGAAATGCAGGGCAAGTGTGACGATATCGAGAGCCTTGTTCTGTCTTTAAATAATGCCTTTTCTGAAAACTATGCTGAGCTATATCGCCTCGTGCATAGCATGAAGGGCAGTGCAGGTACTCACGGTTTGGCTATGGTGAGTGCGATCTGCCATGAGTTGGAAGACCAGTTGGCCAAGCTGAATGACAGTCAGGTTGTAGGGAGTGCCGAGATCAATGTCATGCTGCGGTTGGTAGACTTGATCCGTCGTGCCCGGGGCATTGCCCTAAAAGATAAGGCTGACTATTCAGATGCTGAACGCGAGTTGGAGGCGATTCGCAGAGAGTCTCTCAATGATCTCTATCCCGTGTTGTTAATTGAATCGTCGGGCTATGTACGAATGTTATGCCAGGAAGCCTTGGCAAAACTTCCCGTTGAGCTGACCATAGAAGAGGATGGGATTCAGGCCTTGCAGCGTTTGCTGCGCAAACGTTTTGCCTGTGTGATTGCTGCTAACGAGGTGAAAACGCTGAATGGCATTGCTGTTATTAGTGCTGTTCGTGCATCAGAATCAAGAAACAGGTATATCAAAACGATTTTGCTAACTTCTCGGGATCAACTGCGTGATGGTAAACACCTGAACCTTGATTATGTCATTAAACGTAATGCTTCACTGGGCGATAATTTGGTACAGGCGGTTAGGGATGTCCTGGCAGGACAGCGCCAGTCGTCCTCTAAATGAAGCGGCCTGATTAACCCATTAGGGTGTGTTTCTCTGTATAATTTCTTGTGCTGTCAGGGGGTGTTAGTCCACGGCTAGAACGATAGATAGGGATTGCAGGTTGTTACAAAATGTATGAATCATTTTACGCTTTAAAGGCTAATCCGTTCAGGCTGGTGCCTGACGCGCGTTTTTATTATGCCAGCTCAGGACATAAACGCGGGTTGGCTTATCTGCGTTATGGCCTGCATCAGGGCCAGGGCTTTGTTGTTGTTACTGGCCGCCCGGGCACAGGCAAAAGCACACTGGTACAGACGCTGTTTAGTGAATTGAGGGATAGGCAGCTAATCGTCGCCAGTCTTACCAGCACCAATCTTGGTGCGACGGATATTCTTCAGGCTGTTGGTAATAGTTTTGATGTCTACGGCGACGCCAGCAATAAGGCTTCACTGTTAATAGCGATAGAGAACTTTCTCAAGGCGAAAGCCAGGCAGGGTAAGCACGTTATTCTGATTGTTGATGAGGCCCACAATTTACCCAAGGCGTCATTGGAAGAGTTGCGTATGCTGTCTAATTTCCAGCTGGGCGACAAACCTTTATTGCAGATCATGTTGCTTGGCCAGCATCAGTTGCCTGAGATATTGGCCCGGCCTGACATGGAGCAGCTGTCTCAGCGCGTCATTGCCTCTTGTCATTTGCAACCTATGAATAAGGATGAAACGCGCGCCTATATTGGCCATCGACTACAGTGTGTTGGTTGGCAGGGTGATCCATCGATTTCTGCGGAGGCAATCGCTGTTGTTTATGTGGCTAGTACCGGCATCCCAAGACTGATTAATGTCTTTTGTGATCGTATGCTGTTGGCGGCTTCGCTTGATGGTAAACACGCAATAGATTTGCAGCTGGCCAAAGCGGTTCTGCTTGAACTGCAACAAGAGGCGACCGGTACATTCAGCTCGGTAACACTTGAAATTGATGATTTGATTGGTTTTGAACCATTGCCGGGGGATGACTTTTTGTTTGTGCCAGCATCAGTTGAGGTAGCAGAAACAAGGGTTCCCAGTGATGAAGCCAGTGGCCATAACAACGCCGCTGTTCAGGTTGATGAACAGGGTTTGGTGGATAATTCTGTTGCAACTGTCGACGACAAGCAGAATGTAGAGATGTCTGACTATGAACCCGGTTTTGCTAATGACACTGACTTAGGTTCAACCGCCGATACGCGGGAACAAGGTCCTTTGCCGGATGATTCTGGTGATGTTATCCAACCGGAGATTGAACCCGTTTGGCGGCCTGATTTTAATGTTGAGCAGGTCAAACAGCGGAAAAAAGTGATAATTATCATTATCGCGCTGGTTGTTGTGCTGATGTTTGTGTTGCTGTTTATTTTTTCTGGCAACAGGCAATTGCCAGGTGCCAGCTCTTCAGCGGATATCGCTATGCAACAACAATCACCAACAGAAAAGACTCAGCCGCCTGAGTCGTTGCCTGTTGTCAGCACGGCTGATCGAACAGAATTAGCCAATACATTAATTGATGCTGATGCTGTGGATTCTGATGCTGAATTGAATCTGCCATTGGCGCTGGAGGCGATTGATACGGGCTTTGGAAAAGATCGTTCTGCGGCTATGGGCGTAATGGATATTCCTGTGGCTGCCGATGATTATGAGGGCATCGAAGAGTTTGCGCCGCCAGAAATGTTGGAGCCTGAGTCGCAACAGGTTGCGAATAATCCTGTGGCGGTAGCTAAAACAGATGTTGCCCCTCGTAAAGTGGATAAGCCTGTTGTCACTAAAAAAACGAAACAAGTAGTAAAGGAGGGAGAAAAATCAATTTCGGATTCTGAATTAACGACTCTGGTTGTCGATATGATTAACTTTTATGAAACAGGCAATGTAAAGAAGTTTTCGGCTTTATTTGCCAAAGATGCTGTGGCCAATGGCATGAATGGCGTTTCAAAAATCAGAAAAGATTACAAAAGGCTGTTTTTATCGACAGATAAACGAAAAATGCGCGTTGATAATATGAAGTGGCGGCATGAGGCTGGCAAGGCATCGGGACGTGGTGTGTTTGCCGTCTCTGTGTGGAAAAAAGAAGGGCTCGATCCTCTGCTTCAGCAGGGTGAATTAAATATCGAATTGATCAGAAATAAAGATAAATTATTGATAACAAATTTATCTCACGAGTTAAATTGAATACTACAAACTCGGCCTAAGTGGCTAAGTAAAGACAGGCCTGCATAGGTTGCAGACCTATCTTTTAACAGCCTGCTAATAAATACCAACGTCCAGATAGCTGCGTGAAATTTTTTCGATAGCGATCATATAACCAGCGGTGCGTAGATCCTGCACCTTATCATTTCTGGCTAGTAATTCACTGATCTGTTGATAACCGCTGCGCATGGTGTCATCCAGACCTGAATTGACCAGGTCTTCTTCAGACGCACCGCGAATAACCTTTTTGCGAACATCATCACTGATGCATCTTCCTGTCAGATCCTCAAGCAAGTGGGCAAACTCACGACTGCGCATCTCTTCATGGCGGTGTTGCATGCGGCCGAAGCGGATGTGTGACAGGTTTCTGATCCATTCGAAATATGACACGGTGACGCCGCCGGCATTGGCATAAATATCCGGGATGATGGTGATGCCTTTTTTGTTTAGCACTTTATCCGCTTCAAATGTGACCGGGCCATTGGCCGCTTCAACGATTAGCTTGGTTTGAATGCGGTCGGCATTTTCACTGGTAATTTGGGCCTCTACCGCCGCAGGAATCAGGATGTCACAATCCATTTCCAGGGCCTTGATGCCATCTTCACTGAAGCTGGCGTTGGGGAAGCCTTTCATGGTTTTGTGTTCAAGAATATGGGCGTGCAGGGCTTCTATGTTGAGGCCGTTTTCATCGGTCAGCACACCTTCACTTTTGATGACGGCAATGATCTTGGCATCGTCTTCAGTTGAAAGCAGCCGAGTGGCATGATAGCCAACATTGCCAAAGCCCTGGGTGATAACACGCTTGCCTGCCAGACCGGGTGTCAGGCGAGCCTTTTTAACATCTGCGGCGTGGCGAAAAAATTCCTGAATCGCATATTGCACGCCGCGGCCGGTGGCTTCAGTTCGGCCACGGATGCCACCATGCTGAATGGGTTTGCCGGTGACGCAAGCCTGGTAGTTGATGTCGTCTGGGAATAGATGTTTATAGGTGTCGGCCATCCAGGCCATTTCACGCTGCCCGGTGCCAACGTCAGGTGCCGGGACATTGGTGGATGGACTGAGAAAACCCTTGCGTACCAGTTCCGTTGTAAAGCGCCGTGTGATCATCTGCATTTCATCACGGCTGTATTTGCTTGGGTCGATCAGCAGGGCACCCTTTGAACCGCCAAACGGAATGTCCATCAGGGCACACTTATAACTCATCAGTGATGCCAATGCCTCGACTTCATCCTGATTGGCGTAAGGGGCATAGCGAATTCCGCCCTTGGCTGGCAGTCGGTGGGTGCTGTGGACTGAACGCCAGCCGGTAAACATTTCGATTTTGTCGCGGATCTTGACCGGGAAGGTGACCTGGATAGTGGAGGAGCAGGCCTTGATAGCGGCAGCGGTGTCGCTTCTCAGGTCCATCGCGGCAATGGCCTGATCAACCTGATAATTGACATTCTGACTAAATGAGAGTGTGTTGGTGGTTGGCTCTGACATTGATTGCGCCTCCTTGGCCCGGTTTCATTATGTTGATGACTCGCTAAGTCCATTCACTAACGCTGAGAATAGCACCTGCATTTATCAGCGGCAGTTAATGAAAATATATTAACTTCATGTGCTTGACGAAGAAAATAGATGTTCCAGACGAGTGTTTTTCAGCCTGTCCAGGTCGTCGGGTCGGTCCAGATCCCAGGTGGTATTGAGTGCTTGCCAGTGCCAGTGGATGGCCTTGAGTTTTGCCTGGGTCTGGGTCAGTACTCTGTCAGTACCCCAGTCTATGTCTCTGAAAATACGGTGATTGAGTCTGCTCAGGCCGATCAGCACATAACCGCCATCAGCAGCAGGTTTTAATACGCAGTCATGACCAGCGATCAAGGATTCAAAGGCCAGCGCCAAATCAGTGGCTGTGAGTGCCGGGCAGTCACTGCCAATGAGAATAATATGCCGGGCAGAATTAAGCGCAGCGTCAAAGGCGTTGGCCATGCGTTCGCCCAGGTCAGCGCCGCGTTGTTGTTTGAGTGTCACAGGGAAGTTCCGCAGGCACTCGGCAAAGAAGGGGTGTTGCCGCTTGTCTGCACAGTACAGCTCTACCGGACAAAGATCAGCTTGAGTTGCTGTTGTCAGCGTGTGCTTGACCAGCCGGGCGTGCAGTTCACTGGCACCGCGTTGTCCCAGTGCTGGAATCAGGCGTGTTTTGGCGTGTCCCGGAATAGGGGGCTTGGCAAATACAACAATTCTGGCATCGGGAAAACGCATGGGGTTAACGATACCGCCTGGCCAGTTGCTCTGGCCTGGCACCGAAAAAATAGGCTAGTCGCAGCCGCCACATGAGGAAGATGGTTTTGACAATGCCGTTTTGTTCCCAGCGACGGCTGGAGGTGGTGAGTTTGGTCTTTATGCAAGCCGGGTGGCTGTGTTGTTTTAAACGCTTGCTGATATCTATATCCTCCATCAAAGGGATATCAGCATAACCACCGATGCTTTCGAATAAGGTGCGTTTGATGAAGATAGCCTGATCACCGCTGGCAATACCGCTGAGACGTGAGCGCCAGTTCATCATCAATGCGATTATTTTTAAGAGCGGCTGTTTGCCAGAGAGCTGTACATCAAAACGCCCCCACGGTTTTGTTTGCAGGTTGGCCTGGATCAGTTCGATAGCATTGTCGGGCAGCAGGGTGTCGGCATGCAGGAATAGCAGCGCGTCGCCATGGGCCTGTTGGGCACCGCTGTTCATCTGCCGGGCGCGGCCTTTCCCAGCGTTGATGACTCGGTCTGCCAGCGGTCTGGCCAGCTCGATGGTTCCATCATTGCTGCCGCCATCAGCGATGATGATCTCGTAGCCCTGTTGACGTAAGGTCTGCAGTGGCCGCAAAGTAGCGACAATATTGTCGGCCTCGTTAAAGGTCGGGACGATGATGGAAACGCTATACATGTGTTTGATTACAGTGCGCCGCCGCAACTGCTGCCTTGCCCGGCGGTGCAGCCATAGCAGTGATCTTTGACTACGATGGCCTTGCCATTGATGTCCTGGTCAAGCAGATCCCGGATATGGGTTTTGGGCTTGTCGCTCAATGGCGCTGGCAGCCCCAGCATCTGGTTGAAATCACAATCATAGACAAATCCCTGCCAGTCGATGCTGATCAGGCTGCGGCACATGAGACTGTCGAGATTCTGCTGGCTGAAGTTATCTCGCAGCAGTTGCATGTAGTCGTCAAACTCGCCTTTTGAAATCAGCATACTGCCAAAGCGTTGGATGGGCATGTTGGTGAGGGTGTAGAGATGATTGAAGACGATACCGTGATCCCGTTGCAGGCGCTCACGATAGGCGTTTTCCAGTTCAACTTGTGACGGTGGCAGCGATGGCCCTTGAGGGTTGTACATCAGCTCCAGGATCAGGCCTGTGCTGTCTTTGCCATAACCGAGCTGGTTAAGCAGTTTCAGGCCTTCAATGCTGGCATTAAACACGCCTTTGCCGCGCTGTTTGTCGACATTATCTTTCAGATAGCAGGGCAGCGAGGCCACCACTTCAACCTTGTTGTCAGCCAAAAACTGAGCCAGTTCCTGCTGCTCAGGTTCGAACAGAATAGTGAGATTACAGCGGTCAATAACGTGCACACCAAGCCTGCGGGCTGCTGTGATCAGGTATTTGAAATTGGGATTCATCTCTGGTGCGCCGCCCGTTAGATCGAGCCGCTTTACCCCTGAAACTTTGAGATAGTCGATGAGTTGTTCAACGGTCTCGGCGGTCATATTTTCTTCACGCTTGGGCCCGGCATTGACATGACAGTGCAGACACTGCTGGTTACAGCGATAACCGAGGTTGACCTGTAGTGTGTCCAGTTGACCTCGCCTGATAGCAGGGAAGTCGGTTTGTTCAAGCAGGGGCAGGGTGGCGTGCATGGGTTAATCCTTAAACAGTTTTACGGAATTTTTTCACAATTACCGGTAACAAGGCAAACAGCCCCAACAGAGCAAAGGCCAGCAGAGTATCAGCCGACACCAGTTGGTCAAGGGAGTCAATACCCGCCAGTGACTGGCCTAAATTGGCAAAAACAAAACAGCCCGGCAGGATACCGATGGCGGTGCCGGTGACATAGGTGCGCAGTTTGATCGATGTGAATGCGGGGGCCAGGTTGACCAGCCAAAACGGAAACAGTGGCACCAGACGCAAAAATAATAAATAGTTAAAGGCATTATCGCCAAAACCATTAATAAGTTTGGCGGCCATGCCGCTGTTTAATTTTTGTCGTGCGGCATCGGCAAACAGATAGCGTGCAGCCAGAAACACCAGGGTTGCACCCAGTGTAGCGGCCACAAGAATCATGGCACTGCCAACCCAGCGACCAAACAAAAAACCTACCGTTAGCGATAGCAATGTCGCCCCCGGAATGCTGAAGGCCGTTGAAGCGGTATAAATAAGGACGCCGAGGAAAATTGAAAAGACATAATTATTTTCAGTATAGGCGAGCAGGTTGTCGCGATTGTTATTTATTGACTCCAGGCTTAAATGCTGTTCGCCACCGAGGCTAAAAAAGGCCAGCAGTGTACCAATGAACAGGGCTGCAATCGCGACTTTGATCCATGTTTTGTTCTGCGGTACGGGCTTCCTGGTACTGTTTTCCATAATGCTTTCGGTAATCCTGCTTGATTGGTTCATGTTTGTAGTGGCTTTGTTATCGCAATGATGGAATGTAGTCGTGGCAATCAATGCAACCTTACAGGTAATTTTTACTGCTGGTTTTGTTACCGCCTGTTAGGGACGAGCATAAAGGAAATGGTGTGGAGCAGATATTGCTGTAAAGTAGTGTCGGACACTTAGCTAGTGAACAACAGTGTAAGCCAGAAGAAGAAAAACAGGTTATTTTTACCGACAACCATAATGAATAAAGGGAGTATTTTGTGAAAAGCAAACATTTGCTATCCACCCACCTGACCGCCTCTGTCGCCTTGTGTCTGACGGGCTTAAGTTTGTCTTTGAACAGTCATGCGGCAGACACAGTGACCGATGCGCTGACAGACGGAAAGGCTAATCTGGATATTCGCCTGCGTTACGAATCGGTGGAGCAAAACAATAGTCTTGATGATGCCTCTGCGACAACGGTTCGCACCCGCCTGGGATACACCACAGGTGAATACGAGGGTTTCAGCGCTTTCGTTGAGATGGAAAATGTTTCAGCCTTGGGCAACGAATTATACAACAGCAAAACCAACGGCAAGAGCGGTTATTCGGTGATTGCCGATCCTGTTAGTACCGAGGTGAATCAGGTTAGTCTTGCTTACCAAGGCATCAGTGATAATGTGCTCAGGTGGGGACGACAACGTGTGATTCTGGATAACGCCCGTTTTGTGGGTAATGTTGGTTGGCGGCAAAATGAACAGACATTAGATGCCTTCACGGTGATCAACACCCGTTTGCCCGATATTAAGGCGATCTATGCTTATGTTTACAATGTGAATGGCATTACCGGTGGTGATACGGATGTGGATGCTCATGTACTGAATGTTGCCTACAGCGGTTTCAGTGCGGGCAAACTCAGTGCTTATGGTTACTTCCTCGATTTTGTTGATGCACCCACCAGCTCTCAGCAGACGTTGGGTCTACGCTTCAACGGTAAAAAGGCACTAAGCGATAGCAGCACACTGCTCTACACAGCTGAATACGCCACTCAAAGCGATTACAGTGATGGAGCATCCAGCATTGATGCAAATTATCTGCTTGGCGAGTTGGGTGCAGTCGTTAATGGAGTTACCGCCAAGCTAAGCTACGAAGTGCTGGGTGGGGATGGGGTATACGGTTTTTCTACGCCCCTTGCGACCAAACATGCCTTTAATGGCTGGAGCGACCAGTTTCTGGCGACCCCGGCAGATGGGCTGGTTGATGCTTATGTGACGGTGAGCGGAAAGGTTGCCGGAACCAAACTGATGGCTGTCTACCACGATTTCTCTTCCGATAACGGCAACATAGACTATGGTACAGAGCTTGATCTTTTGCTGGCGAAAAAAATCTCAAAAACCTATTCAGTGCTGTTGAAATACGCCCAATACTCTGCCGATACCATGAAGGTTGATGCCGATAAACTATGGCTGCAGGGGCAGCTTAAGTTTTGATCCGGTGACCACTTTTTTGGGTTAAGAATGTTATCTGTCGTGCCGGGCTTTAAACACCGCCGTTTCTGGGTGGAATGCAATCCAATCCAGGCAAACCAGAAGGCGGTGATGCCGGGTAGCGGCTTGCCGGTCGCGTCCACGGCATGTGCGCTATTGCTGTTCTTGTCATAGTGAATGCTCAGGGTTTTGCCATTGAAACGATCCTGAATCAACCCGTTTGTCTGGCTCAATACAGAAAAAGGATAGGCCTTGAACTGACCGTCAACGGCCAGCCCCAATACCTGTTCCTTAGGGTGAGACCTTTGCACGACACAATCACGAGTAAAAATGGCTAATATTCTCCTGTTTTTCGTTAGAAAAATTGTCAATAGCTCGCTATTAACTGCATTTTCTGCCTCAATCAGAAAAATATTAGCTCATTTTTCTTTCGTGCCTGTATCGTGCAAAGGTCTCAGGGTGATAACGCGGGTCGTGGTGCGACACCGGGAAATAGATACCGTTGCTGTCTTCATAACCGGCATAGGGGTCACGGCTGTAGTCTCGTGAATAGCCTGTGTCTGTGGCAAGCACCAATGTTTGTGGATTGTGTTTCAGCCTGTGGTCCCAGCTGGTATGTTGCAGCGGAATCAGCGTCAGCTTTGTGCCTTTCATGGGGTCGGAGATGGCCCGTGAAAGCAGTTGTGACCAGAGTGATTCGGTTTCACGGTCATAGAGTAAAACGTCGCTGTTGTAGAGCAGACCGGAGACGCCAAAGCGGAGTTGTTTGCCACCGGCGCGGGCGGCAAAGGCTACGCCGGTGCCGCATAACGGGCAGTAGGTGACAGCAATTGCCTGACCTGCTGTTTCATCATTGACAATCTCATGCCAGTTCATGATTGAGATGGGGTAGGCCTTGCTGATGCCGTTGTGGTGCAGGCCTAAAACCCTGTCTGTTGCTTTTAAAAAACCGGCCTGATCGGCGTTGATAAAAACAGGCTTATCAATTGAAGGAATACCGTCACGCGGTGGGCCACCTTTGTGGATCTCGGTGCTGGTAATGCTGCTGTTGCTGATATCAAAATCATTGAACGGCCCTGATGCCAGGCACGGGGATAACAGCATGCTGGTGGCCAACAGTGCGAATAGAAAACCAAGTTGTTTGCCATTCTGTTTTTTCATTGCCTTAATCTTCATGCATACCTAGTCGTGACAGTTTAGTGATCCTTACATATACACGATGGTTGGACTGGGTTATTTTCTGTGGCGGGGTGTGTAAGGTTTGTTGGGGAAGGGCGACTCAATAACCAATCATGGATAACTTGAGATAGAAAAGATGCGACATCGATTATTAATATTGTCATTACTGTTTGTATTGATTCCGGTAGCTCAGGCAGCAGAGCAGCTGCGTGTGGCCGGTTCGACCACGGTGTTGCCGATTGTGGCTGAGGCAGCTAAATACTTTCGCCAGCAACACCCCGGTTTAAGCCTGACGGTGTCAGGTGGTGGCTCAGGCGTTGGTGTTGCCAATATTGATCGGGGGTTGATTGAGATCGGCATGGCCTCACGCGATCTGACCGCGACTGAGAAACAGCGCTTTCAGGGTAAGGTAAAGCAGGTGGCCATCGCCCGTGATGCGGTGGCGGTGGCGGTGTCCAAAGCAGTGTATGAAGCGGGTGTGACACAGCTTTCCCTTGCCCAGATTGCGGCCATTTATCGCGGTGAGATTAAAAACTGGCAGCAGGTTGGTGGCCCGGACAGCCGTATTCTGGTGATTGACAAAGAGGCCTCCCGTGGTACCCGCCATGTCTTTGCCAGGGCTGTGCTGGGCAGTGAGCGGGCACGTGCACCGGGTGCCACCATCATCACCGGTTCCAATAACGAAGAGCAGACCGTCATCGCCAATAGCGACAAGGCTATTGGAATGCTGTCTCATGCCTGGCTCAATGATGCCGTGCGAGCGGTGGCTGTGGGCGAGGCAGGGGCGGCTGTGTTGCCGACGTTGGCGACTGTTGCCGATGGCAGTTATCCAATTCAGCGCCAGTTGAATCTGTTGTTGCCACAAAGGGGGGGCAAGATGAGCATTGCGTTTGTCGGTTTTCTGCTGTCTGCACAGGGGCAACAGATTGTGCAGCAGGTGGGTTATCTGCCTGTGCATTGACTTGCCTATCGTTGTTTGTGATCTGTAAGAGAGACCGTTTGTGTTGAAGTTTTGGCTTACATTTTCGTCATTAACCACCGCAATAATTATTCTGGCTGTGCTGGGATTTTTGTTGCAAGCCAGCTGGCCGCTAATGCAAAGCCAGGGTTTGAGTTTTGTCACCGGGACAGAGTGGTATCCCTATGAACAGCTGTACGGCATGTTGCCGGTACTGGTGGGCAGTTTTTGGTCGATTGTGCTGGCCTTGTTGCTGGCTGTGCCAACAGGACTGGCGGCAGCCATCCTCTGTGCGGAATTATTGCCTGAACGTGGCCGGGCTGCGCTGCGTTTCAGTATGGAGTTGATGGCCGGGATTCCTTCGGTCGTGTACGGCCTGCTGGGTTTGTGGTTGTTGCTGCCGTTGCTCGAAAGCCAGTTTGATCTGCTCACCGGTCGCAGTCTGTTGGCCGCTGGCCTGTTGTTGGCTTTGATGATTCTGCCGACGATCATGGTGTTTTCAGAGTCGGCACTTCGTGCTGTTGTCACGGAGCAGCGCGAAACGGCACTGTTGCTGGGGCTGGACTGGCCGACACGGCTGTTGCGGTTGTTGTTGCCACAGGCCTGGCCCGGTATTCGCGTGGCCATCCTGCTGGCATTGGGGCGGGCCATGGGTGAAACAGTGGCGGTGATGCTGGTGGTGGGGTCGATGGATCGACTGCCACAACCCTTGTATAACCTGCTGCAGCCAGCTCAGACGCTTACGTCCCGGGTGGGGCGCGAGATGGCTGAAGCGGTGGTGGGGTCGGTGCATTGGGCGGCCCTGATTAGCAGTGGTCTGGCACTTGCGTTAGTGGCGATGCTGTTGTCATTGCTGACACAGCGGTGGCGGTCCTGATGAACCGAAGTCAAATCAGTAAAATCATTATTGTTGGCCTGGCCCTGCCAGCGCTGTTGCTGCCGGGTGTCTGTCTTGCCTATATCCTGTTTAAAGGTCTGCCAGCACTGAGTTGGTCATTTCTTTTCAGCGCCACAGAGGGGCTGGGGTTTGGTGCGACCAGTGGTGTTCTGGCACAACTGCTGGGGTCGTTGTTATTGGCGTTATTGGCAAGTCTGGTGGCAACGCCATTTGCCCTGGGTACGGCGCTCTATTATCGCCTGTTGGCCTCAAAGCGGCAGCAAGCCCTGTTGGCTGGGTTGTTGAATATGTTGCAGAGTATCCCGCCCGTTGTGTTTGGCCTGTTTGGCTTGATTGTGTTTGTGCACTTATTGCAGTGGGGGGTGTCACTGCTGAGTGGTGCAATTATTTTGGCGATGGTGATTTTGCCGATGCTGGTGCTTAACAGCATCGCCAGTCTTGAGCGTATCCCGGGGCAATATACCGAGGCGGCACAGTCGCTCGGCCTGCATCACGGTGCTGTGATTGGCCGTGTCTGGCTGGTCCAGGCCTGGCCGGGTATTCTCACCGGTCAGCTATTGGGGGTTGCCCGTGCCCTGAGTGAAACAGCGCCGATTCTGTTTACCGCCACGGTATTTTCCGGGGTGGTCTGGCCAGAATCAATTTTTAGCCCGGTAACGACCTTGCAGACGCATATCTTTTATCTGGCACAGGAAGGCAGTAACCCGCAGGTCATTCAGGTGGCCTGGGGCAGTGCGGTGGTGTTGCTGGGGCTGGTGGCGGCTTTTGCCTTGCTGGCACGTTACCTGGCGAACCGTTATGAGAACCCTCAACATCTGGGAGCTGAGAGATGATGCTGCAGCCTGAAAAAATTGAACCGGTATTGCCGCAGAGGCAGCCTGATTCTACCGCCTTACAGATACAGGGATTGAATCTGTGGCTAGGGCATACGCCGGTACTTGAGGGGGTTGATCTTGTATTAGCTCAAACCGGTGTCACTACTTTGATCGGCCCGTCCGGTGCGGGCAAGAGCAGCCTGTTGCGTTGCATCAATGGCCTGTATCAAAACTGGCAGGGGCAAATTGAATTGCTGGGGCGGGATATTCGTCATTGGCCGGGTGGCTGGGATCAGTTGCGTAGTCATGTCGGTTTGATTGCGCAGAAGCCTTGTGTATTTCCACAATCAATTCGCGCCAATGTGGTGTTTGGTGTTCAGGGCTGGCGTCAACGCCGTCGCGCCGATGCGCTGGTTGAAGCCGTATTGCGTCAGGCGGCCTTGTGGGATGAGGTTTCTGCGCGGCTGTTGGCCCCTGCTGAGACCTTATCATTGGGGCAGCAACAGCGACTTTGCATCGCCCGTGCACTGGCGATCAAACCGGGTTTGTTATTGCTGGATGAACCCACCGCCTCGCTCGATCCGCGTTCTAAACAGTTGATTGAGCAGTCAGTCAAATCTCTGGCAGCGTCGATGCCAGTGTTATGTGTCACCCATGACCTTGAGCAGGCCCGGCGTCTGGGGGGGCAGGTGGTCTTTATGTGTGATGGCAAGGTGATTGAACAGGCTGATTGTGAATCTTTTTTTCAACGGCCAAAGCGGTTGGAGAGCCGTGAATTTTTGAGCTGGAATGTTTGTGAATGTTAGTTCTTCAACAGCCTGTTAAGCCACTGAGGCGGTTTGTTAAGTACTGTGAAATAGTGTCTTGACCTGAGGTCTGGTTGGAATCCCGTTTGTCCCTTTGCGAATCTTTTTTTATTTTTCCTCTGAGTATCTCCTATTGATTAAAGAGTCTTTGGCTTAGGTCGATTTATATAGGCCTGCGGGGGCCTGGCAATCATTAGGCAGGGCTAGTTTTTGTGCTGAATAAAAGTTCTGCAAAAAGGGAAGTAACCAGGGGTAAGCATCATTATGTCGATTAGAGCAAAATTGCTCAGTCTTATACTTTTGATCTCGTTTATACCGGTGTTGATCATCGGTTATTTCAAATACTCAGACTTTAAAACGATTGTTGAGCATCAAACCCGGGACAACCTTGCCAGTGCCACTCAGGATAAACATCAAAAAATAGAATTATTCCTGTTGGCGCTTAAAACGCGTGTTCAGGATTTTTCTTCGGATGGTTTTGTGCTAGACAGTTTGCAGCGGTTTCAATATGTTGAAAATATTGGAACAATCAAATCTACAGTTAAACAGCACTTGTTGAATAATAAGCAGGTGCTTGATGAGCGGATTATGCACATCACTCTTTTTGATCAGCACGATAGGGTGGTGGTTTCAACAGCGGATGCAAACTCTGAGCGTAATTTTTCAGAGGCCATTGAGAAAAATAGAGAGGGGATCCTCTTTTCCGATCTGTTTGTTGATGCCGAGACGGGTGGGGTGGTTATTGATGTCTTGGCTCTGGTCTATTCAAGAACAGATACGGGTAAGTATTTCGGTTCAGTTTTGATCCGGTTTGATGCCTCTATGATGGCAGATATCGTATCGACCCAGTTATCAGCATTGTCATTGCACGAAGATACGAATGCCATGCACTTTGAAACAGCTGTGAGTTACTTGGTGAATGGGCAAGGACAAATGCTTAGACACCCTCGAATGACGGATAAAGCCCCTCTGTTGATTGTCGTTGATTCGCCCCCGGTTAAGGCTTGTCTGAACGATGCGAGGGGGATGAATGGATCATGGCTGGATTATGCTGGTGTTGCTGTGATTGGTTCATCTTCTTGTGTCGAGATGGGTCGTTTCAGATGGGCCTTGATATCTGAGGTTAATGCGGTTGAGGCGCTTGCTTTGGTGAGCGACTATCAACGGTTTTTGGGGCTGCTTGTGCTGGTGGTATTGTCGATCGTCTTTGTGGTGGCGTTCTACCTGACCAAGGTCGTGTCAGGGCCAATCAAACTGTTGAATGACGGGGTGAAGAGGATTGCGGCAGGTAATCTGAGTTTTACGGTGGGAACGTCACGCCAGGATGAGATAGGTGAATTATCAAGATCGTTTGATTTGATGCTGGTTGCAATCAAACAATCAAAGCATGAAATAGAAGCAGTTAACTCAACGCTTGAACAGGCCAATCAAGAACTAAACTACGTAAAAAATGCGATGGACAGGCATGCCGTTATTGTCGAAACTGACAGCAGTGGGGTTATTACTTATGCGAACGAAAAGTTTTGTGATATCAGTCAGTATGCTGCTGCTGAACTTGTTGGGCAGAGCCATAGTATTGTTAGTTCGGGCTACCATCCCCAGCAGTTTTTTGAACAGATGTGGCAAACCATTTCATCTGGCAGGGTTTGGCATGGTGATGTCTGTAATCGTCGTAAAGATGGTGAGGTTTACTGGGTCAACACAACCATCGTTCCTTATCTGAATGAGCATGGCAAAGTCGAACGTTATATTGCCTTGCGCACGGATATTAGCGAGCAAAAAAAGGTGCAGGAAAAACTGCTGCGTTTAAACAGGCGCTTGTTGGCGTCGGTCAATATAGAAAAAGTGATTATGGCTGCCTCTGACGAATTGTCATTGTTGGCGGATGCCTGTCAGGTGTTGGTTGAGGATGCTGGTTATTCTCATGCGTGGGTAGGCTACGTCATGCATGATGTGGTCAAGAGTATAAAACCAGTTGCTCAATTTGGTTATGCTGATGATTATCTTGATTTTATAAATGTACGCTGGGGTGATGATGAGCTGGGTCGTGGTCCGGCGGGGATTGCTGTTCGCAGTGGTTCAGAAATAGTTGTCCGGGATGTGGCGACAGATGATGAGTTTGCCCCTTGGTATGAGCAGGTTGCCTCACTTGGAACCAAAGGCATTGTCTGCTTGCCATTACGGGATGGCAAAGACGTTTTTGCCATTGTTTCGGTGCATACACAAGAGAGCAATATTTTTAATAATGAAGAGGTGGCATTGTTAAAACGCCTTGTTGATGACGTTGCATACGGGGTTGTTGGTCTCAGGGCAAGGCAGGGTAGGGATCGTGCTGAAGCCGCCTTGGAAAAGAGTGAAGAAAACCTGAAGCGGGCGCAGGAGATTGCCAAACTTGGCAGTTGGGAATTTGACCTTGTTAGTGGTAAGCACAGTTGGTCTGATGAACTGTATTATCTGCTGGGCTATCAGCCCGGCTCTGTCGAGCCTTCGTGTGATGAAATTTTAAAGATGATCTGTCTGCCTGAACGTGATCAGGTTGCGGCAGATCTTAGTTCGTCAATTGAAAACCTGGTTTCCCGTAATATGGAATTCAGCATTACTAGAGTAGATGGTGAGTTACGCCATATCAGGTCACAACTGGTGGTTTACGCTGGTGATGATGGCAAGCCAAATCGTGTTGCTGGAACCCTGTTGGATATCACCGATCAGAAACAGGCAGAAAACGAGCGGGAGTCACTTCATAACCAGCTGTTGCATGCGCAAAAGCTTGATTCTATTGGCCAGCTGACGGGCGGTGTTGCTCATGACTTTAATAATATTCTGTCTTCAATTATGGGTTATACGTCGTTGGCGATAGAGGAGTGCCCCGAGAATAATCAGGAATTCCTTGGTTATCTGGAGGAGGTGAGCAAGGCGGGGACGCGGGCCAAAGAGTTGATATCGCAATTGATGGCTTTTAGTCGGCGTGAAACCAAAGAGGCCGAGCTGCTGTCATTGGCAGAACTGGTGACGGAGGCGTTGAATATGCTTAAGCCAACGATCCCTGCGGCAGTGGAATTGAATTCTGATATTAACGAAGATTTGCCTCTGATCAGGGCCAGCGCTGTTCAAATCCACCAGGTGCTGACTAATCTGGTCATCAATGCCAGTGATGCCATTCAGGAGTTTGGCAAAGTTGATATTCGCTTGCAAACCAGGCGAATGGAGGCGTGTCTTTGTACGTCTTGTCAGCAGTTGTTTTCAGGGGGGTTTATTGAACTCTCAGTCACTGATACTGGCGAAGGGATTGCCGAGCAAGATCTGGTCAGGATGTTTGAACCCTTTTTTACCACTAAAGAGCTTGGCAAAGGCACCGGCATGGGACTGGCAATGGTGCATGGTCTGTTGCATAGCCATGAAGGTCACCTCGTGGTTAAGTCAACCCCGGGTCAGGGGAGTTGTTTTTCTTTGTATTTTCCCTATGAGCGTGCTCTGCAAAAAACGCCCCCACCTGTTATCGATGCACTGCCAGCTGTCAATGGCCAAAGGTCGGGGGCCATTCTTGTCGTTGATGATGATGTGCAAATAAGCAGAATGCTTTGTGCCCTGCTGACTAGGCGGGGGTATGAATGTGCCGAATCAAACTCGGCAGAGCATGCCTTGCAGTTATTCGATGCTGATCCCGACAGGTTTGACCTGGTAGTGACAGACCAAATGATGCCGAAGATGACGGGTATGGAGATGGCCGCGCAGCTGTTGGCTAAACGGCCGGGGTTAGGGATTGTTCTTTGTACCGGCTATAGCGGGCGAATTAATAACGACGATGTCAAGAAGGCCGGTTTAATCGCCCTTGTGGATAAGCCCGTTAATCTGGAACGAATGATGGCGGTGATAGATTCCCATATAGGCCTGTTAAGGCGATAGTGGCTTACTTGTCTACGCCCCTGCGGTCTTTCTTTTGCTGGGGCGGGACATCGGTTCTGTCCGGGTCATCGGCGGCGACATAGGAAATAACTACGTCCGATCCTCTCAGTGCTTTTCGGCCCTTTTTACTCGTCATGCTGACCATATTAAGCCGGCCACATTCAGGACAGGTGGATTTTCGGTAAATGGCAATATGGTAAATGGTCCAGCCCAGAGGAATCAGCATCAGTGGAAAGATGGATGAAAACATCGACAGACTGATGAATATCATCCACATCATGGCATCAACGGCAAAGCTGCCCATGCCTTGGGTGGTGGGACGGCCAACGTGATAGCAGTGAGTGCAAACTCGATCTTTCATTTGATAACTTCCTTATGTTCTGCCCCACCATGGTAACAAATTTGTTGTCCTGGTAGTTTGGGTTTTCCCTCTTTGTTTGAATGATTTGGCATTTGATTAATCCGAGTGTTTTTATAGGAAACGGTGTTGGTCAGGCATTGAACTGGCATAGTGATTGGAAACTGTTTCGGTATAGCGGTGGGTGGAACATCGTCTCTAGTGTAATACCTGTTGCTGGACAATACGATGGAGGATCAGTCGATTATAGATGCCGACTGCATAGGTGAAGGTCTATATTGGCGAGTGTTTGTTTTTGATTGCAGTCTTTAATTTTTGTTTGAATTCTGGTGAAAGGCAGTGTTGGTGATTGCTTTCAATTTGCTGATCAAGCTGGCTGCTGTTGTGGTGAAGAAAGTGTATTTGTGCGGCATATTTACGGCAATAATGGCATAACAATAGATGCAGCTTCAGGCTGAACTGCTGCCACAGGCTTAAGTTCCGTTCGAGTTTGTCTGAGATGAGTTGTGTTGCTTGTTTGCAGGTAATCATGTTGGTCGCCGTTATGTTTCTGTTTTGCCGAACCATTGTTGATCCAGGCATTGGCGCAGCCGCATCCGCATTCTCGAAAGCATGGTCCACAGGTTGTTAGTCGTGGACAGGGCCATTTCCTTACAGATCGTCTCGCTGTCGAGGTGATCTATTTCACGCATAATGAAAAGTGTTGCCAGACGTTGTGGCAGACGGCCAACGCAGGCCTCCAGTGTTTGCCAGAATTGCTGTTGCTCCAGACTGGCATCTGGGTGAGCCCATTGCTTGACGTCAATCTGCCAGTGGCCGCGGCCATCGAAACTTTCCTGTTCCAGCGGGTCAAAGACCATATGATCATCTTCATGTGGGCGTTCGCGCACCGCCTTGCGGATATGATCAATGATTTTGTGTTTGAGTATGCCCACCAGCCAGGTTTTTTCACTTGATTTTCCTGCAAAGCGGTCGCTGGATTTAAGCGCGGCGAGAAAGGTTTCCTGCACCATCTCTTCGGCCTGCATTGCATCGCGGAGGCGAAAATAGGCGTGGCGATAGAGTACGTCACCGTATTGGTCTGGCCAGGTGTTTGGATCTGAAAGACTATTCATGGGCACCATTTTTAACATAAATGGCTTTGAGTTGCGATACAGCAGGCAGGTCAATCGATTGTGCTGGTTGTGTTAGAATTTTGCCATGAAAATTGAGGCTTCCAGAGAAGAAAAAATAGTGCGGTATGCGGTCAAAACGGTTTATTTAAAGCGTGCATTCATGTTTGTCTCGTTGCTGTCGTTGGCGGGTTGTATCAACGATGACAATAGCTTTAGAAGCCTGGATCTTACTGCGACAGCAACGTTGGACGAGCCAGTTGAGACTGTCGCCGCCAAGGTGATGATCGTGGGCGATGTGGCTTCACCCAGGTTGGCCGACCTGCTTGAGGTCAGGGGCTATGAGGTGACGGATGTGCCATATGTTGCCTATGAAGCCTCGGCGTATGCCATGGCGGGTGATTATATCGTCTGGACAGATAAACGTAATGGCAACTTCGATATCTACGCCTACCAGATTTCTTCTGCAACTGAACTCTCTATTAGTCTGGCCGCTGGCGACCAGCTTGCGCCTCAGATTTCCGGTGATTACGTGGTCTGGCAGGATCATCGCAATGATGATGCAGATATCTATGCTTATCAATTGTCTACAGGGACTGAGTTTGTTGTGACCACGGCTGAGCGTCAGCAGCGCTATCCGCAGATTGATGGTGACTATATTGTCTGGCAGGATGAACGCAATAATGAGCCGGATATCTATGCCTACCAGATTTCCAGCGGCAAAGAGATTGAGGTATCGAACCAGCTTGGTGATGGGGAACAGCTATCGCCACTGATCAATGGTGACACCATTGTCTGGCGCTCATTTCAAGGGGGGTTTAACGATATCTATGGATATCATATTGCCAGTGAAGAGCCGTTTGTCATCAGTGACGCGAGCGGCAGTCAGTACATGCCTGTGTTGTCAGAAAAATACGTGGTCTGGGTTGATAACAGCAGTGGCAGTGATGATCTGTATGGCTTTAACCTGAATACGGAGACAAGCTTTGTGATCAGTGCCGGAGCAGGTCAGCAATGGCGGCCACAGATATCCGGCGACGTTGTGGTGTGGCAGGATAATCGCAATGGTGTCGATTACGACATCTATGCCTACAACCTTTTAACCAATAGTGAGATCCCCATTTCTGTCCGTGACCAGGCGCAAACCTTCCCGGTGATTGATGGTGACTATATTGCCTGGCAGGATTTTCGTGATGGCAACGACGACATCTATGTCTATCGCCTATCTACAGGGGAAGAAATAGCCATAAGCCCTCATGCAACAGCGCAAACACGGCCGCTGTTGGTTGACGGCCAGATTGCCTGGCTGGATGGTAGGCGTGGCTTAGTGGATGTGTTTTTCCGCCAGGAGATTACGGCGGCAGATCAGTTGGCCACGATTAAGTGGCTAACGCCGGCTGGAATTCTCGATACACTGAGCGAACAAAAACTGGTGATTTTGGGCAGTGATATCTTTTCTGATGGCGTGGTGTTGAGTATTTTTGATGCAGCGACCAGTGCCAAGGTCAATGTCCTGGGTTTTGGTGGTACAAGCACATCACTGGCCAGTGCCCTATCTGCGGCCGGGCGTTATGGCATGAGTGTTACCCCGGCCAGTGGTTGCTCGCCAATGCGCCTGGTTGCTGATGTTGCCGATGTAAATAATATTCATGCCCTGTTCACCGATATCGAGGTAGCCAATATTCTCGAATTGGAGTCAGATGAGGCCATCAGCATGGATGAGCTGGCGATTGAAATCAATGCGAGTGATGCCGACAGCCCGGACGACTGGGATGTGCTGGCAACTTTTAGCACTCGAATGTGCAATCTGGCCGCGCCTGCAATCGTCGAGTTTACGGCTGAAGGTGGTTCAAAAGTGATGCTTGACGGCTCTGCGGGTGTTGCTGATAAATATGCCTACTGGAGTGATTCCCGCTGGAACATGTTTAGCAATGCAGTGAGTTATCTGACCAGCGAAGAATAAGGCCTGCAATTTCTTCCCTCTCTCATGAGTCACGAGATTCGCACCCCGATGAATGGTGTGCTCGGCATGTTACATATGTTGGGCAAGACCGAATTAGGTAGCACACAGCAACGTCTGGTGGATACAGCTACTGGTTCGGGTAAGGTGTTGCTGAGTGTGATAAATGATATTCTCGATTTCTCCAAGCTTGAGGCAGATAAGCTGGAGCTGGAATCGATTCCCTTTGAGCTGGAAAATCTGTTGGGACAAAGCATTGCCTTGCTTGCAAAAGGCGCGCAAGAAAAAGAAATTGAGCTGCTTTATTCGCTTTATTCGCTTTATTCCGGGCTGCCGGACAAGATTCTAGGTGACCCCACCTGGCTGCGACAGGTGCTGACCAATTTGATTGGCAACGCGATTAAATTCACGGATGAGGGTGAGGTGGAGTTATATGCCAAGGCAGTGGCTGGAAATAGTATCCGCTTTGGTGTAAGAGATACCGGTATTGGTATGAGTCAGGCGCAGCAACAAGGCCTGTTCAAAGCATTCAGCCAAGTGGATAGTTCACATACGCGTAAGTATGGCGGTACAGGCTTAGGTCTGGCGATCAGTCAAAAACTTATTTCAGTCATGGGGGGAGAGATCAGCGTGGTAAGTTCGCCAATGCTGGGCTCGAATTTTAGTTTTGAATTGCCACTTGAATGGGTGGATGGCAGTGTCTCCAAACCCTACCTTTCTGACATGTTGGCTAAACAGCGCATCTTGATTGTGGATGACAATGCCTCTATGCGCCATTTATTGGCTGAAAATTTAAAACGCTGGCAGGTTAAGTCGGTTGGCATGGCTGAGGAGGGTGATGATGCGCTGACTCAGTTGCGTTCGGCTGCTGCTGCGGACGAGGCTTATGATATTGCAATACTGGATAAAAAAATGCCAGGTATGGATGGTCTTGAACTGGCACATATCATTCGTGCTGATGCGGCGTTGTCTGATATGAAGCTGGTTATGCTTAGTGGTATGGAACATCATGTGTTGCCTGGTATTGATCTGGTTGATGGCTTGCAGCGTATGTGTGGCAGCTGGACAGCGTATAAAATGATTTTGCTTGGTTTTCGTGATGCCCATGCTGATGCAGCTGAAGCGCTTGATGAATATATTCGCCAGGGTGAATGGGAACAGGCCAAGAGTCTGGCGCACACCATCAAGGGGAGCGGCGGCAATATCAGTGCCAAAAAATTATACGAAATTGCCGCTAGTGTAGAGCAGAGTTGCCGTGCCGAAGATGCCGGTGCGGCAATCGCTGAAATCGATGCATTAAAGGCCTGTTTTAACGAAGTTATTATTGGGTTGGCTGATCTGGAAAGCCTTGAAATTAAGGATGAGGATTAACACCTTATAGCTGTGGTTTCGACTTGTCGTGTTAAGCCCTGTGTAAATTACCCACGTAAATTAAAGATCCGTTTAATCCATTTTTTTGCCGTTGGGGTTAACCCCTCTTTCATTCTGGCGTCAGCAACGCGGCGATTGATTTGCGCCAGGGTGGGGTAGATGTGGATGACGCTGGACAGGTCTGCCGCCGTCATCCCCTTGGCGATGGCCAGTACATACTCATGGATCAGTTCACCGGCGTGTGGGCCGACGATGGCGGCACCCAGTAGTTTGCCCTTGGGGCTGGTGATGATCTTGGCAAAGCCTTCCGTGGTGCCATCGGCTTTGGCTCTGTCCATATCCTGAAATGGAAAACTGTAGACCATGTGGCGTATGCCTTGCTGCCGGGCTTCTGTTTCTGACAGGCCCACCCGTGCCAGTTCCGGATCTGAAAATGTCGCCCAGGGAATGACCTTTGTTTCGACCTTGGCTGGCAGGCGAAAGATGGCATTGCGCAACACTACCCCGGCATGGTGTTCGGCCATGTGGGTAAACTGCGGGCCGCCAACCACATCGCCAGCGGCAAAGATGCGTTTGTTGCTGGTGCGCAACCGGGCATCGGTGACGATGCGTCCGTTTTGCAGATTCACATTCGCCTTTTCCAAACCCAAATTTTCAAGGTTGGGCCGACGCCCGGCCGCCACCAACAGGTGGGTGGCGTTGATGACCTTTTCATTGCCAGCCCGGTCTCGCAGTGTTAGGCGAATATCACCCTTTGTTCCCTCAACCTTGACCGGGCTATGTTCGGTGAGCAGTTCTACACCTTCCTGCTGTAATTGTTTGGCCACCACCTCGGCCATGTCCGGATCTTCTCTGGGCAGAATCTGTGGGCCGCGTTGCACCACGTAGACCTTACTGCCAAGGCGGCCAAAGGCCTGCGCCATTTCAATACCAATGGGGCCGCCACCAATAATGATCAGACTGTCAACGGCTTCACGCAGGTCGAATACCTGTTCATTGGTCAGGTAGGGCGTGTCTTCAATGCCGCTAATGGCAGGGATGCTGGCGCGTGAACCGGTGGCGATAACAAAGTGTCTGGCACGGATTGATCGCCCATTGACGCTGAACGTCTGTGGATCAGTAAACTGTCCAGCACCGAGAATGACATCAACGCCCAGCTCACGGAAGCGTTCCGGGCTGTCGTGTGGTTCGATGCTTTTGATGACGCCAGCAACACGCTCCATGACAGCGCTTATGTCTGTGCTGGGTTTGTGGCCGGGAATGGCAAATTTGTCGGCATGAACCATGGTGTGAGCAACGCGGGCGGATTGCAGCAGAGTTTTGCTGGGTATGCAGCCGTAATGGAGGCAGTCACCGCCCATTTTGTTTTTTTCCACCAGGGCGACCTTGGCGCCCAGCGATGCGCCGCCTGCAGCAACCACCAGTCCGGCGGCACCGCCGCCAATCACGCAAATATCAAATTCAGTTTTGTTCATGTCAGCCTGCCGGTTTAGTCGTTATTTTTGTGTCTGTGTTTGTACAAGCTTGGTCGATTTTTACTGCCTAACCTTACATTAGCCTGAGTCGGGCAGACAAACTGGGTATAATTCGCCTATTATTTGTGTCAAGGGTGGCAGACGGTTAGGCATGAGTGTTGGTCGTTGCACTCAATCATTGGGGGTATTTGTGACATTGAATCAAAACAAGGCGCGTGAACCAGACAATATTGATGCACTGCTAAAAATAGTGGTGGATGAGGAAGCCTCGGATCTGTTCATTACTGAGGGAACTGCGCCCAGCTTGAAAGTGGATGGCATCATCACATCGCTATCTGAATGGCCGTTGAGTTCTGAACAGGTTCAAGCCCTGGTGTTTAGCATCATGACGCCGGAGCAGATCAGTGCTTTTGAGGAAAACCTGGAGTTAAATTTCGCCATCCAGAAGCCAGCGTTGGGTCGTTTCCGCGTCAATGTTTTTCAGCAGCAAAATGAAATTGGTATGGTGATTCGCCGCATCAATATCAACATTCCCAGTATTGAAGAGTTGCAACTGCCGGCGCAATTAAAAGACCTGGCAATGGGTAAACGCGGCTTGATATTAGTGGTCGGAGCCACCAGCTCAGGCAAGTCATCCACCCTGGCGGCGATGATAGGCCATCGCAATCAATACAGTCAGGGGCATATTGTCAGCGTTGAAGACCCGATTGAGTTTTTACATCGCCACAGTGGTTGTATCGTTACCCAGCGTGAAGTGGGAATTGATACCCATTCGTATGATGCTGCACTGAAAAACACCTTGCGCCAGGCCCCGGATGTCATCATGATCGGCGAAATTCGCAGTCGTGAAACCATGGAACATGCCATTGCCTTTGCCGAAACAGGCCATCTGGTGGTATCAACGCTGCACGCAACCAATGCCTCGCAGGCCCTGGATCGGGTGATTAACTTTTTTCCAGACGAGCGTCGTTCACAGTTGTTGATGGATCTTTCCTTGCACTTGAAGGCCATTGTCGGCCAGCGCCTGATCCCCAGTGCCCTTGGTCGTCGTCGATGTGTGGCGGTTGAGGTGATGCTCAACAGTCCACTGGTGTCAGATTTGATTTTGCGCGGTGAAACCCACCTGCTGCGTGATGTGATTAAAAAGTCGGGTCAGCAAGGCATGAGGACTTTTGATCAGGCCTTGTTTGAACTTTATAAAAAAGGCAGTATTACCCATGATGACGCCATTATGTATGCCGATTCGCCTAACGAGATTCGCCTGATGATGAAACTGGGTGGCAGGTTGGATCCAAACCTGCTGACATCGGCCATGCAGGGCGTGACCTATGATAGCTCGGATGTGAATGGTAAGTCTGGTGGCGCGGTTTTTCATCACGGCAACCGTACCACCCGGCCAAGGCGTAAATAAAGGGCGGGGTGTTTTACAGGGGGCGTTGACGGCCCTTTTTTATGCGCGTTCGAAAACTGTCTTGCCCGTCAGCAGGGTGTGTACGGCCTGGCCTTTCAGCTCCCAGTCACGGAATGGGGTGTTGTGACCACGACTGAGCAGGTTTTCAGGGCAGACTTTCCAATATCTTTCCGGGTCTATGATGACTATGTCAGCATCTTTGCCGGGGCCGAGTGTGCCGGCATCAAGCCCGGCAATTCTGGCTGGGCCAATGGTCACCCGGGCAATCGCATCAGACAGTGAAATGCGGCTTTCCTCGGCCAACCTGAGGGTTAACGGCAGCAGGGTTTCCAGGGCTGATATCCCCGCCTCTGTCTGACTGAAGGGGTTGAGCTTGGCGTCGATCTCGTGGGGTTGATGATCGGAGCAAATGGCGCTGATATTGTTTTTGCCGACGCCTTCACGCAGCCCCTGCATATCGCGTTGATCGCGTAGCGGTGGCCGAACATGGCACTGGCTGTCAAATTCACCGATATCCATATCAGTTAGATAGAGCTGGTGGGCAGCCACATCAACCGTGACTGGCAGACCATCGAACTGGGCCCGGGTAATCATTTGCAAGCCCTTGAGGGTGGATATATGACAGAAGTGGGCGCGCACACCGGTATCGGCAATCAGGGCCAAATCACGGGCCACCGCGACAGTCTCGGCCGCTTCAGGGATGCCTGGTAGCCCCAGACGCGTGCTGATGGCACCCTCATGAACACAACCAGCGTGACGCAGGCTGGGGTCTTCTGAAAATAGAAACAGGGGCAGGTCAAAGGTGGCGGCATATTCCATGATGCGCTTCATGACTTGCGGATTTTTGATGGCGGTCAGGGCGTTGCTGATGCCGATGCAGCCAGCGGCCTTGAGGGCGGCCATTTCGCTGATGTTTTCACCTTGCAGATGCTGGGTGGCCGCGCCGAGACTGTAGACCTTGGCATAACCTGCATCCTGTGCCTTTTTACGAATCAGTTTGGCCACTGCCGGAGTGTCGATGATGGGGTCGGTGTCGGGCGGTGTCACCAGTGAGGTGATGCCAGCCGCAGCGGCAGCCCGGGTCTCCGAGGCGATGGTGGCCTTGTGTTCCAGCCCGGGTTCCCGCAGGCGGGCTGACAGATCCACCAGGCCGGGGCAGACCAGCTGGTTGCTGGCATCGATTTCCTGGTCGGCGTTAAAGCCGTCCAACTGCTCTGCAACAGCGCTGATCTTGCCGTCAGTGATGTAGACGTTGGTGACGGTATCAATGTTGTTGGCGGAGTCGATAACGCGGCCATTTTTAATCAGAATACGCATCAGGCGGCCCCTCTATCGGCATGACTGCTCAGGCAGGTGGACATCACTGCCATGCGCACGGCAATGCCGTGGGTGACTTGTTGCAGGATCACGGAACGGGGCCCGTCGGCAACGCTGGATTCGATTTCGACGCCGCGATTAATGGGCCCCGGATGCATGACGATGGCATCTGATTTGGCGCTTTTCAGCCGCTCCTGGGTCAGGCCGTAAAGCTGGAAATATTCGTGTTCGCTGGGCAGTAGTTCACCCTGCATGCGTTCGTTTTGCAGCCGCAGCATGATAATGACATCGACATCATTTAAGCCTTCATCGAGGTCGTGATAGACATGTACGCCAAGGGTCTCAACATCTTTAGGGATCAGAGTTTTGGGCGCGATAACACGGACCTCCGTCACCCCAAGGGTTGTTAGCGCGTGAATTTGCGAACGGGCCACGCGTGAGTTCAGTATGTCGCCAACGATGGCTACTTTGAGCGGATAAAATTCACCCTTGACGCGGCGAATGGTAAACATGTCGAGCATGGCCTGGGTTGGGTGGGCGTGGCTGCCATCACCGGCGTTGATGACACTGATGTGCGGTGCTACATGATTGGCAATAAAGTGGGCTGCGCCACTGTCGGCATGGCGCACCACAAACATGTCGCAGTGCATGGCCTGCAGGTTGTGCAAGGTGTCGAGCAGGGTCTCGCCCTTTTTGGTGGCCGAGGCGGCGATATTTAGATTCAATACATCAGCCGACAGGCGCTTAGCGGCCAATTCAAAAGTGGTGCGGGTGCGGGTGCTGGCCTCGAAAAACAGGTTGACGATGGTCTTGCCGCGCAGCAGAGGCACCTTTTTCACTGATTGGTCGGTGACACCGCTGAGAGACTCGGCGGTGTCAAGAATATCCACCAGCATTTGCCGCTTGAGACCTTCGGTGGTGAGAAAGTGACGCAACCGCCCCTGTTCATTCAACTGGATATTGCGTCGGATCATACCGTCTGATTCCTGTTATTTATTATCTTTATTGGCAACAAGTAAGCTGAGTGGCTCTGGGCCTTGCAGCTTGATGTTTTCACCGCTGGCCAGATCCATCTTCAGACCAATGACGTTGGCCTCGATGGGCAGCTCACGTTCGCCACGGTCGATTAGCACCGCCAGACTGACACTGGCTGGGCGGCCATAGTCAAATATTTCGTTGAGAGCGGCGCGAATGGTGCGACCGGTATGGAGCACATCGTCCACCAAAATGATGTGACGGTCATCGACATTGAAGGGCAAGTGCGAGGGTTTGACCTGCGGGTTCATGCCGATGCGGCTGAAATCGTCGCGGTAGAAAGAGATGTCCAGGTGCCCCAGGGGCTCTTGTAGGCCCAGTTGTTGATGCAGGCGCTCGGCCACCCAGACGCCACCGGAGTGGATGCCGATCATGAGTGAGTTTTCAAGCCCTTGCGAGGCCAGGTGTTGTGTCAGCCGTTTGGCCAGATCGTTGAGCAGTTTGTCGATATCGACGACTTGGGTCATCACTTTTTTCCTTGCTGTTGCAACTAGCCTGACTTGGCCGCATGTGGCCAATATTGTACCGAGATATTTTGATATTAGCGATGGGGACAAGGTTGTGTACTATGGTGAAAAGTATCTGAATTACAACTTTTCAAGCTAGGTTAGAGTGTATGTCACAGTCCAAAGAGCACGAACGCCAACATATCATCAAACGAATTGTCGACCTGGTTAATGAAAGCCTTTCTGCAGAAGAAGCGGAACTGGTAAAACAGTTTGCGCTGCAATTCTATGCTGCCAGCACCTGGGAGGATTTGCATGATCGTGCCATAGACGATCTGTATGGTTCCATGCTGGCACAGTGGCGATTGGGGCGGCAGCGTCAACCAGGGCAAATACTGATTCGGGTCTATAATCCCGATTTCGAACAACATGGCTGGCAATCCACCCATTCGGTAGTGGAGATCATTGCTGACGATATGCCTTTTTTGGTCGACTCACTCAGCATGTTGTTTGTGCGCCTGGCGCTGATTTCCCATTGGGTGGTACACCCGGTAGTGCTGGTGGTTCGCAACAGCAAAGGCCGCATAATACAATTGCCTTCTCGTGGCGATCAAGGCGAGCGGGTCCTGACTGAGGCGGTGCTGCATTTCGAAGTTGATCGGCAAATGGATGAAAGCGCTCTTTCAAGTTTACAGATGGAAATCGAGCAGGTACTCGATGATGTACAGCTGGTGGTGGGTGACTGGGAGCCGATGCGGGATAAGATCAAACAGATCATCCCTGACATCGAAGTTCAGTCATTGCCTGTGCCGCAGGAGGAAAAACAGGAGTCTCTGGCCTTTTTGCGCTGGATGGAGAACCATCATTTCAGTTTCATCGGTTTCCGTGCTTATGACCTGGTGGAGGAGGCGGGTGAGGATGTGTTGCGGCTGGTGCCGGGTTCTGGCCTGGGGTTGCTGCGAGAGCCCCTGGCTGACAGTGGCCGCGCTTCTCAGGGCTTTGCCCATATTCCGCCGCCGCTACGCAAACTGGCGCGTAAGCACACCCTGTTGATTATCACCAAGTCTACAGCCGTCTCGACGGTACACCGTCCTGTACACCTGGATTACATCGGTATCAAACGCTACAACGACGCCAATGAGGTTGTCGGTGAGTGGCGTTTTCTTGGCCTCTATGGTTCGGCAGCCTATAGTGCTCGTCCAAACGATATCCCCATTCTTCGGCGCAAGGTCGACTATGTCATTAAACAAGCCGGTTTTCTGATGGCCGGGCACGATCGCAAGGCCTTGCAACATATTCTGGAAACCTTTCCCCGTGATGAGATGTTCCAGTTTAGTGAGGACGAATTATTTGGCGTGGCCATGGGCATTCTGCAAGTGCGGGAACGCCACAAACTGGGATTGTTTTTGCGTCGTGATGTGTTCGGTCGTTTTGTCACCGCCCTGGTTTATGTGCCCAGGGATCGATACGACACACGTTTGCGGCAGCGGATTCAGGAAATTTTGATGCAGGCATTGGCAGGGCAGGCCTGCGAATTCAATATCCAGTTGTCGGAGTCACCGTTGGCGCGCGTGCACTTTATTATCCGCACTCGTCCGGAAGCACCGGTTAGCTATGACGAAACGGAACTCCAGGCCCTGATGACTGAGGCGATGGTGTCGTGGCAGGACAGCCTGCTCAATGCGCTTTATAGCAAGGTCGGCGAGGGGCGTGCCACCCGGTTGTATGATCGTTATGGTGAGGCCTTTCCCCATGCCTATCATGATGATTATCCTGCGCGCACCGGGGTGCATGACATCCTGCGGCTGGAAAGTATTGATGACCAGCAGCCGCTGGCGATGCATCTGTATCAACCGCTTGGGACAGATGCGGAATTGCTGCGTTTCAAGGTTTTTGGACGCGAACAGGCAATGCCTTTGTCAGATATCATGCCGATGCTGGAACGCATGGGGCTGAAGGTCTTGAGTGCACGGCCCTACCAGGTTGAACCGCGTCAGGATGGTCTTTACTGGATCATCGAATTTGACATGCGGCCGGCCTTTGATGTTGAAGTGCTCAAGGTCAAAAAGAGTTTTCAGGAGGCCTTTGCCAGGGTCTGTAGCGGGGAAATGGAGAACGATGGTTTTAACCGTTTGGTGTTGGCGGCTGAATTGAACTGGCGTGAAGTGGTGTTATTGCGCAGCATGTGTAAATACCTGTTGCAGACCCGCATGCCTTTTAGTCAGGCGTACATGGAAAATGCCCTGGCCAGTCACCCCTATATCGCCCGTCAGCTGGTGGCCTTGTTCGGTGCCCGTTTTTCGCCCAGCGAGCAGCAGTCTGAAGCGCGTAGCCTCATGTTGGTGACGGCTATCAGCGAGGCACTGGATCAGGTTGCCAATCTGGATGAAGACAGGATTTTGCGTAGTTTCAAGCTGTTGATTCAGGCCATGTTGCGCACCAATTATTATCAAACCGATGATAGCGGCAAACCAAAAGCCTATCTCTCCTTCAAACTTGATCCACGCGAATTACCGGCCTTGCCAGAACCTCGCCCCATGTTTGAAATTTTTATTTATTCGCCACGCGTTGAAGGGGTGCATCTGCGCGGTGGGCTGGTTGCGCGCGGCGGGTTACGCTGGTCGGATCGACGCGAGGATTTTCGTACTGAAATTCTCGGCCTGATGAAGGCGCAGATGGTTAAAAATGCCGTCATCGTACCGGTGGGGGCCAAGGGTGGTTTTGTGTCCAAACAGTTGCCGGTGACTGATGATCGTGATGCCCTGCAGGCTGAGGTGGTTGAGTGTTACAAGACTTTTATTCGCGGATTGCTGGATATTACCGACAATCTTGTCGATGGTGAGGTCGTGACGCCCGTTGATGTGGTGCGCCATGATGGCGATGATCCCTACCTGGTCGTGGCGGCGGATAAAGGCACAGCCTCCTTTTCCGATATTGCCAACGACCTTGCCAAAGAATATGGCTTTTGGCTTGGCGATGCCTTTGCTTCCGGTGGTTCGGTTGGCTACGACCACAAGAAAATGGGCATTACCGCCCGCGGTGCCTGGGAGTCGGTCAAACGTAATTTTCGTGAGCTGGGCATGAATATCCAGACCGAATCTTTCACGGTTGTGGGGATTGGCGACATGTCTGGGGATGTGTTCGGTAACGGTATGTTGTTATCGCAACAGATCAAATTGATAGCGGCCTTTAACCACATGCATATTTTTATCGATCCGAATCCTGATCCCGCAATCAGTTTTAGCGAACGCCAGCGTCTGTTCAACTTACCACGCTCGACCTGGACCGACTACGACATCAATTTGATCTCTGAAGGTGGTGCCATTTACTCACGCCGGGCCAAGGCCATCAAGTTAAGCGCAGAGGCCCGCAAGGCGCTGGATAGCGAGGTTGAGACAGTTACGCCGAATGAGCTGATCCGCATCATCATGAAGGCACCGCTGGATCTGCTCTGGAATGGTGGCATTGGCACCTATATCAAGGCCACCGCCGAACAACATAGTGCCGTCGATGATCGCACCAATGATAGTGTGCGCATCAATGCCACCGAGCTGCGTTGTAAGGCCGTTGGCGAAGGCGGTAATTTGGGTTTTACCCAGCTAGGCCGAATCGAATATGCCTTCAACGGCGGTCTGATCAATACCGATGCCATTGACAATTCTGGCGGGGTCGATTGCTCTGATCATGAGGTGAATATCAAAATCCTGCTGGATCAGGTGGTGGCCAACGGCGATATGACGCTCAAACAACGCAACCAGCTGCTGGTCGAAATGACCGATGAGGTGGCCTGGTTGGTGTTGGAACATAACTACCTTCAGTCTCAGGCCATCAGTATCGCCACTATTCAGGCCCCCTTCTTGCTCAGTGATCACGCCCGTTTTATTCGCCGACTGGAGCAAGAAGGCCGCTTGCAACGTAAACTGGAATTCCTGCCTGACGATGAAAAAATTGCTGAACGGGAGGCCAGGGAGCAAGGTTTAACACGACCGGAAATAGCCGTCATGATTGCCTATAGCAAGGTCAGGTTGTTTGAAGAGCTGGTTGCCTCGGATGTGGCTCGCGACCCTTATTTGTCGCAGGAGTTGATTGCCTACTTCCCCATGCCAATCCAGGACAGGTTTGTTCAATGCATGGATCAACACCCACTGAAACATGAAATTATCGCCACTCAGATCACCAATAGTCTGGTTAATCGCATGGGAGGTAGTTTCTGGACCCGTACCCAGGAGACCACGGGTGATCACGCTGCCGACATTGCTCGTGCGTATACAGTGGCGCGGGAGGTGTTTCAGGTTCAATCCCTGTGGTTGAAAGTTGAAGCGTTGGATAATCAGGTCAGTGCTGATACACAGTTGAACATGTTGATTGAGTCTCGCCGTTTGCTTGATCGCGCTACGCTGTGGTTGTTGCGTAATCGACGCCCGCCGTTAGGCATTGCTGAGACGATTGAGCAATTCCAGCCGGCTGCCGCAGCCATTGCTGAGCAGCTCACCAAACTGCTGCATAGAGATGATCGCAATGCTCTGCGAGAGCGAATGCGACTCTATACCAGCGCCGGTGTTAGTAAGGCCTTGGCCTTGCGCGTTGCCGGACTGGAAATCTGGTATGCCTCACTGGATATTATCGAAGTGGCGAGTGATGCTGGAATGGATGTTCTGGCCGTGGCAGAGATGTACTTTTCGCTCTACAGCAAACTGGATCTGCATTGGCTGGCAGAGCAGATCAAACGATTGCCGCGCCTCAACCCCTGGCAGCGTAAGGCCCGTACCGGATTGCTGGATGAGCTCAACAGTGAGCTGCGCGCCTTGATCAGTCAGGTGTTGAGCAGTACTGATGGCGCTGATAAAGCGGCTGAGCGCATTAATGCCTGGCTGTTACGCAACCGTCCTGGTATTGATCATTGTCACGCAGTATTTGTTGATATCCGGGCGGGCGGCAAGGCTGAGCTGGCCATGTTGACCGTCGCCATGAGGGAGTTGCGTGCCTTGAATCATGTCAGTGCAAAAGAGGAGTGAGGATCAGTGTTGCCCGGCCAGCCAGGTCTGAATGATCAGCTTGGCAGCGATTTGGTCGACGGCCCGTTTGACCTTGGATTTTTTCAGCTGGCCGCTGCGACGTGCTGCGACGACGATCTCTTCAGCCTCGATGGAGCTGAAGCGTTCATCCACCAGCTCTACCGGCAGTTGGTAACGGCCATTGAGCCGGTTGGCAAAGCGCCTGGCGGCGATGCTCATTTCCTGTTCGCCACCATCTTCAGCCAGTGGTAGGCCGATGAGTAGCAGGTCAGGTCGCCACTCTTTAAGCAAACGGCTGATGTGATCCCAGTCGGGTTTGTTTTGTCTGACGGTGACGGTATCAAGTGGCCGGGTAGTTGCTGTGAGCTGTTGACCAATGGCGACGCCAATGCGCTTGCTGCCGTAATCAAATGCCATGATGGTATTGAGGCTCATGCGTGACCAATATCGTCAGAAAGTAATTGCAGATCAACACCCAGAAGTGAGGCGGCCTCATGCCAGCGCTTTTCAATCGGGGTTTTGAATATGATGTCAGCCGAGGCGGGTACGCTGAGCCAGGCATTCTGAGCCAGCTCTTCTTCCAGCTGTCCGGGGCCCCAACCAGCATAACCCAGCGCAATCAGCGATTCATTTGGGCCGCCCTGATTGGCAATGTCTTTGAGTATGTCGCTGGAGGTGGTGAGGACAATGTCATTAGAGATAAACAGACTGCCCTGCCAGTTTTTACTGGGGCTGTGGAGGATAAAGCCTCGGTCCTGTTGTACTGGCCCGCCAAAATAGACCTGCTGTTGTGCCAGTGTCTCATCGCTGTTGTTGATTTCCAATTGTTGCAGAATATCCCCCAGTTTCATCGCCAGTGGCTGGTTGATCATGACTCCCATGGCTCCTTTGGCGTCGTGCTGGCAGATATAGGTGACGCTGTGAAAAAAGTTGGGGTCATCCAGTTGCGGCATGGCGATGAGAAAGTGGCCGGTCAGGCAAACATCATTCATATATTTAATAT
Organism: Gammaproteobacteria bacterium; assembly: GCA_024277755.1. Taxonomy (GTDB): domain Bacteria; phylum Pseudomonadota; class Gammaproteobacteria; order Tenderiales; family Tenderiaceae; genus Tenderia. The sequence goes on from JAJRUN010000124.1 coordinate 38,113, forward strand.
TTCGTTGTTTTGTCAGTGGACGATAAGCCGTTGTCTTAACGTGTGCTTAGCTGGTTGCCGGAGGTGAATTGCCAGGTGCGGGTGATATGCAGGACATCAGTGTCTTTCAACATCTGCTTCGGCAGCGGTGCGTAGGGTGAGGCCAGGCGGACAATGCGGATGGCGGCGTCATCCAGCACTTTGTGGCCTGATGACCGCAGTACATTGACCTCCCGAATAGTGCCGTTGGCATTGATGGCAACATCCATGATCAGGTTGCCCGACAGGCCAACGCGTTTGGCGGCATTCGGGTAATTTAGATTACCAATCCGTTCTATCTTGCGCCGCCAGCTATCAAGATAGGCAGCATCACGAAATGACTTGGTGCTGGCGGAAATAAAACGGTGCTTTTCTTTCTTTGAATAGACCTCGAACGATTCCTTGATCTCGGCGGTCAGCCGGGCAATCTCCTGGCCGCGCTTGATCAATTCAGCGGCGGTGGTCTCTTTGGCCTGCTGCTTGTCCGGGTTTTCCAGGGTAAAGACCTGGGTGGCAGATTGGCGCTGTGTCAGCACATCTTTTTGGGTAATTTGTGTCTGGTTGGTGGTTTGTTCGGGTGTCAGAACATCTGCATCACCATCAAAGGGAACTGGCAGGTCTTGCGCCGCCTCAGTGGTGCTGGGCGTCTTTTTGTCGCGCGTATTGCCCATGCCGGTCTGATCTTCCTGGGCCAGAAAGTCAGCATCTTGCGGCTTTTCGGAATCGTTTTTTTCTACCAGGATGACTTCCAGTGTTGGTAAGGGTGACTCTTCTGAAAAGGGGGCGGTGAAATCAAAGCCAATCCCGAGAATCAGAATCGCATTGATGGCAATAGACAGAAACAGGGTGAAGACCAGTCGGTCACTGGCGGAGACTTTGGCGCTGGTAACGGCTGCACTCATGATTCGATCTGTTGTTCCCTTATCTTTTTGAGGATGTGGTTAGCAATTATGCCACTGCCAATGCCGAATACAACGGCAACAGTGATTAGTATCGGCAGTAAGTGAAATAATCCTTGGTGCGGAATGAACAGTTTATAAGCGACGAAAAATTGCGCTGTCATGTGAGCCATTGCTGCCAGCAGGCTATAACCAATGGCGCTGAACTCGATGGGCAGTCGGCTGGCCAGTCCCAGCACAATAATGCTGGCAATGGCTCCGCTCATGCTCAGGGCGAAGCTGGGCGAGAGAAAGGTGCCGATCAGAATGGAGCCAACCAGCACTCGCAAGGTTGCCACCCATGCGGCGCAACGCCAGCCGTACTGCATCAGGCAGATAATAGTGATGATGTTGGCCAGCCCGGGCTTGACGCCAGGAATGGGACTGGGCAGAGCGCTTTCGGCGATATGGATGGTGATGGCAAGGGCGGCGAGCCAGGCGATACGTTGATCTTCGCGCGTGGTTTGAATGCTTAACTTCATTGGCTCAGTGTAGCGAAAAGAAGTCATTCAAAGTTGCTTATTTTGCCTGTGGTAAATAAATCGTGGAGGCTCAAATTTCGGGTTTAGAAATTGGTGCCTGAGCCGATCTATTGTCTGCACATATACTTTTGAAAGGGAATTTCCAATGAGCCAGTTTATGCAGTCTGTTGATGAGCGCACCCAGATGGCGGGTGCAAATCGTCTTGAAATATTGCTGTTTAGCTTGGGGCTTGATCAAAAGACCGATCGTGAAGAAGTATTTGGCATCAATGTCTTTAAGGTGCGTGAGGTGTTGAATGTGCCTGACATTACCCGCGCCCCTGACGTGGCCGGGGGAATAGAAGGCATGGTCAGCCTGCGTGGTGAGATGGTTCCCGTGATCAACCTGGCTCATTTCTGTGAAATGGATGTCGAGGAAAAGCCGGGGATCCTGATTATCAGTGAATACAACAAGACGCTGCTGGGTTTATTGGTGCATTCGGTAGAGCATATCCTGCGCATGGAATGGAGTCAGATCAAGGCTCCGCCGCCGGTGATGGCTAATCGTCTGGGCGGCTTGCTGACAGCCGTATCCGAACTGGAGGATAGCCGCATTGTCATGATTCTGGATGTTGAAAAAGTGCTGGCCTCAGTGTCTCAGAACGATGAGGATGAGGAGAGAATGTTCAGCGATATCGAGGTCATCGAGTCTCCCAGGATGATTCTGTTTGCTGACGATTCGTCGGTGGCACGTAAGCAGATTTCCAGAACGTTGGATGCGATGGGGGTTAAATACATCAGTGCCAAAAATGGCCTGGAGGCCTGGGAAAAGCTCAAAGAGCTGGCAGACAGGGCGGCGGCTAACGGTGTTCATCTCAAAGATTACATTCAAGCGGTGTTGACCGATGTGGAGATGCCGGAGATGGATGGTTATGTTCTGACTAAAAAGATCAAGGAAGATTCACGCTTGAAAGATATTCCGGTGGTGATGCATTCATCGCTGTCTGCCGATGCCAATATTTCAATGGGTAAGGCGGTGGGGGCGGACTTTTATATCCCCAAATTCAATCCGGAAGATTTGAGTGCGATGATGTTTCAGGTCTTGTCTGAATGATAATAGTGACACGACCTAAAAATTTACCGCATCAAAGCGATGGTCGCGGCCAATAATCTGCACGGTAACCCCGTTGGGCAGACAGGCTGCCAGTTGCCCATCCTTATTCAGCCAGCCGGTCATGATGCATTGCTTGCCTTTACAGGGGCTGTCGATAAAGCGTACCTGCCTGTCTTTGATTTCGATGGTGCTTATCCCTAGTGCGCCGGCTATTTTTAATTGTTTGTCCTGATCCAGCGGCAGGGTGATGGTTTCACTATTGGCGCTGCGAATTTGCACGACTTCACCCTGGGAACTGTTGCCCCAGAATTCGATGTACAAAAAAGGCAGTAGCAACACGGCTAGCGTAACGACAATTTTGTCCGCCAGGGTCGTTCTGGTCATGGCACGATGATGGTCTTGGTTGTTTTAGTGTCGATATTGAGATGGACGCGCTGGCTCATGGCTTCAGTCATATGGATTGTGCCTGTCGCATCAATCAGCATAACTTCTTTAATGCCCATGGCCCGTGCCGTTTCGCGCCACAGTGTCGGCCCGGCAATAAATATCGCTGTGGCGGCGGCATCGGCTGTGCTGGCATCTTTATGGATGATGGTGACGGAGCGGGTTCCCTGTGCCGGACGCCCGGTGCGCGGGTCGATGATGTGGTGAAAACGCTGACCCTGATATTCAAAGTAACGTTCGTAATCGCCTGAGGTAAAGATGCTTTCATCGCCGTGGGTTTCCAGCGAGGCAATCACACCAGGCTGACGTGGATGGCGGATGCCAATGCGCCAGGGGCGGCCACCTTTGTCACCAATGGCACGCAGATCACCACCGGCATTGATGATGGCGTTGCTGATGCCCATACGCCGCAGCGCGGCAATGCCCTGATCGACCGCATAGCCCTTGGCATAACCGCCGACATCGATCATGACCGCCGGATTGGTGCTGCCAAGCTGGTTACCGTCCAGTGTAAGTTTGCTCATTCTGGCATCGGCTTGAACCAGTGCCTCAATATCACTGGCGGCAGGTGGGGCGGAATCTGGTCGTTCATCGCTATGAAAGCCCCACAGGGCGATCAGTTTGCCAGCGGCGGGGTTGAACAGGTCGTTGCTTTTTTTAGCCAGGGTGATGCCGGTCTGGATAAGCTGTTGCTGTTCCGGATTCAGAGTAACCGTGCTGCCCGCCGCCAGTTGTTGGTTGATATAGGTCAGCTTGCTGGGCTGCCAGGCGTGCCAGTTGTGATGAATGGCTTCCATTTTATTGCTGACAGCGGTGACGGCCTTGGCAGCCTGTTCTTCATCAACACCATAGATAGAGATATCCACCAGCGTGCCGAGGGCGAGTACCTGTTGTTGGTAGACCTGGGGCGGGCGTTGCCCGCAGGCGCTTAGAAAAAGGAGAGAAAAAAATATCACCACGAAGTTCACGAAGGATCTTTTTGTGAGGCGCTGTCTGGGGAGTGGGCTCATTAATGGTTACAGAATCAGACGAAAATTCGGTTTTAATCTTCGTGAGCTTCGTGTCCTTCGTGGTTAATGCTTTAGTCGCTCAGCTTTTCGGCAATGCAATCCATCAGTTCACCACCGATGTCGAGCTCAAACTGGGCGTCCAGTTCACGGATGCAGGTGGGACTGGTGACATTGATCTCGGTCAGATAATCACCGATCACATCCAGACCCACAAACAGCAGGCCTTTCTGTTTCAGGGTTGGCCCAACCTGGGTGCAGATCCAACGGTCATGATCACTCAGTGGTACACCTTTACCACGGCCACCAGCAGCCAGGTTGCCACGGGTTTCACCTTTGGCGGGGATGCGCGCCAGGGCGTAGGGCATGGGCTCGCCGTCAACCAGCAGGATACGTTTGTCGCCAGCGCTGATCTCGGGGATGAAGCGTTGTGCCATGATGTATTGTCGGCCGTATTGGGTCAGGGTTTCCAGGGCGACGCTGACATTGGGGTCGCCGTGCTTGAGGCGGAAGATGGACGCGCCGCCCATGCCATCCAACGGCTTGATGATGATGTCGCCGAATTCATCGAAAAAACCGCGTAGCTGAGCCATGTTGCGGCTGACCAGGGTGGGCGGGCAGCACTGCGGAAACCAGGCGGTGAACAGTTTCTCATTGGCATCACGCAGAGTCTGGGGTTTGTTGACGACCAATACGCCTTCGGCTTCGGCCAGTTCCAGCAGGTAGGTGCTGTGGATGTACTGCATGTCAAAGGGCGGGTCCTTACGCATCAGGATCACGTCCAGTTCTTTGGCCGGAATCTGTTGCGGTTCACCCAGTTCAAACCAGTGGTCGGGGTCATCTTTGACTGTTACGGTCTGGGTTTGAAGGTGCAGTTTGCCGTCACGTACTGACAGGTCTTGCTGTTGCATGTAGTAGAGCTGCCAGCCGCGCTTCTGTGCTGCCAGTAACATGGCCAGGCTGCTGTCTTTTTTGGGGTTGATGGCCTCAATGGGATCCATCACCACGCCTAGTTTAGTTGTCATCAGTTATGCTCGGCGATTTCACGCGCCGCTGCCAGTAGCGCTAGACGGGCGATGACGCCATAGGCGTAGAAACGATTGGGATTGGCATCCGGGGCCTTGTTTTGATCCGGGGTGTTGCAAGGCTCGGCAAAGGCCAGGGGTTCAAAATGCATGCCGGGGGCATTGAGGTTTTCATTGATACCGCGACCGGTGTGGACACGGTAAAAACCACCGACGACAAAGTGATCCATCATATAGACCACCGGTTCTGCGACGGCCTGCTCCGAGCCCCAGGTTTCAAAAGTGTAGACACCTTCCTGCATGATCACTTGACCAACACCCTGACCGCCCTTGGAAGAGGCCATCTTGTTGCGCTGCTTGCGGTTCAGAGCTTTTACCTCATCCACTGACTGTACGGTCATGATGCCCATGCCATAAGTGCCGGCGTCGGATTTCACTACCACAAAGGGTTTGTTCTTGAGACCGTATTGGTCATATTTTTGCTGAATCTCTTCCAGCAGCAAACTCACATGTTTGACTAGGCAGTCACCGCCTTCCTGTTTTTTAAAGTCGATTTTGCCGCAGTGGTGAAACAGCGGATTGATCAGCCAGGGGTCGATCTCGACCATTTCTGCAAAGGCCTCGGCCACCTGCTTGTAGTGGGCAAAATGATCTGACTTGCGGCGCTTGTTCCAGCCCAGCTCTACGGGGGGCAATATTGCCTGTGTTACCCCTTGCAGGATGTCAGGGATGCCGTCGGAGAGATCGTTGTTGAGCAGCACCATGCAGGGTGTGAAGTTGCTCAGTTTTACCTTGTCGCCATCACGCAGCACAGGTTCCAGTATTACCTGACGGCCACTGTTCAGATCAATTGTCATGGGCTCATCCAGGTCAGGCAGCAGCGAGCCGATCCTGACTTCATACCCCGCCTTGATAATGACCTCTTGCAGGGTGGCAAGGTTTTCCAGATAGAACAGATTGCGGGTGTGGTTTTCAGGGATTATCAGGATGTGACAGGCCTTGGGCATTTCGCGTTCGATAATGGACTGAATCGCTTGCACACAGAGGGGCATGAAGGCGGGGTTGAGATTGTTGAACCCGGCTGGGAACAGGTTGGTGTCCACCGGTGCCAGTTTGAAACCGGCATTGCGTAAATCCACCGAGCCATAAAAGGGCGCAGGGGTTTGCTGCCACTGTTCCCGAAACCAGGCCTCTATTTTGGCCTGATGCTCAAGGAAATGGGTTTCTATCTCCTGCAATGGCCCGGTCAGTGAGGTGGTCAGGTGAGGGACTGCATGTAGGTGTTCAATGCTCATGAGATTGTGGCCTTATTGAGTTACACGCATTTTAACTTAAATGCCGGGTGTGGAGAAATTAGATGCTTTTTTTAGCCAGGGGTGAAAAAACGCAGTTGAAACCAGAGCAGTGCCGGATAGGCGCTGATCCAGACCCAGAAAAAACGGTTCAGACCAAAAAAACAGGCATTGGAAAAATGGAACAGAGCGGCAATGCCCAGGGCAATGGCCAGGGCGGTGCTTGAGAACAGTGCAAAGGGAAAGATTAATTCAAATAATATCACCGCCCAGGAGACGTAAAAGAGAATCTGTGGTGATTTGGCCCAACCTCTTAACGATTCGCTGACGGGGTAGGCAGAGAATTGAAAAACATCTTTTAAGGCCTGGCCGCTGCGCCATTCCGGATTCACAATCTTGACCCAGCCGGAAATGAAATACGACAGCACCAGTTGTATGGCCAGATAACCGAAGGCAATCTCCTGCCAATAAACACTGGGGGCTAAATGCACCAGACATAAGCAACACAGAATCAGCAGGCCCATGCGGTCGGAGCCACCATTATAGGGGCCTTGAAAGTGATACAGAATTGTCAGGCTCAACAGAAATAATAAAAGGACTACCCAGGTGGTATGAAAACCGATAATCAGCAATAGAGCTAACAGCAATCGCGGTAAAAACAGGTAGCGTTCGTTGGTGAATGATTTGAGATGCTCGATGCTTTGCAGGATAAAGGCAAAGCCCAGCAATATTTCAGTCAGGCGGATGGCATCAACAAAGTTCATTTGAGCGCCTGCCCTGATAACGGCTGAATACGGGAGTGGTAGTTAACGCTGTGTTGCAACGCTGAACCCTGGCGTTTAATCATCAACAACCGAAATTGCAGGTGTGTTGCTGTGGTGACGCTGGTGGCCAGACTATGGTACTTGAGGTCAGCCATAATGCGTTTCAATATTTCATCTTCGCTGTGTCGGGTTGGAAAGGCTATCAGCCGTTCAGCGCAGCTGACTAGAAACAGGGATTCATTCCAGTGTGGATTCCAGAGCATGCGCGCCAGCATCTGTTTGAAAGAGATGTGTGCCGGACGCGGCCGGAACTCATGCCATTTCTGTGCGGTATCGTCGGCACCATTGAGCAAGGCAAACTGAATTCGTGGCGAGGGGGCAATAAAATCAAAAAATCGCCAAGAAGGGACTATTGCAGGGAGTAGTAGTTTCAGTGTGTGCAGCATGGTTGAAATATTGAGTTTAATGTCGGCTTGGTCATTTTTGTAGGGTTGCAACGCTGATTTCAAATTAGTCTGAACAGCCCCTTATATGAGGTGCCCTTATGTGTTGTCGTCATCATGTCTCCTGTTTTTAGCAACAAACTCCCGGCAGTATTTCAATACCGGTGCCGGTAGATCAAGCGATAATTCGCTCATCCTGCTGGCGCGACAACGAATCAGTGTCTTTTGTATTTCTGCTTTGTATCCAAACTCGTCAAGGAGTTTGATCAGATTGATACAGAAATCATCGTTGAGTGGATCCAGGTCCAGTGCTTTCCGGTAGAGCTCAAGTGCCTTGGCGGGTTGGGCGTTTGTTTGGTAGTGGGCTGCCAGCAGAGGCACTAGTTCGGCGTAGGCCCGTTCCAGATGGATTCGATAACAGCGCAGTGAGCCACTGTCCGCCAACCCGTCATCAAATGTCCCCCGGAAGAGGGCAACGGCTGACACGGCATTGTGCATATTGCCCGACCTGGCCGCCTCACACTGCTTTTCAAACTCCCAGCTATCGACCAAACAGTACTCAGGATCGAGTGAGAGGACGCCCTGATATTGTTTGATGGCTGAGTCGCCACCCAGTAAACCGCGTAAACGATAGAGGGTGGTTTTTAGTCGGTGGTTGCCTTTTTCCTCGTCTGTGTCAGGCCAGATACGTTCTACCAGTTCACTGCGATTCAATCCGTCTTTACCGGCAGCCACAAGATGAAGTAGCAAGGTCAAAGGGATCTTCGGCAGCTTTCGTGATGAGGGGGTGTGCCCGGTGTTTGTTTTTATTTTCAGTTTGCCCAATGTTGTTACACGGCATTTTTCCCGTTTGACAGAATTGACAGGGGGGTTGAACAGGTTGGACAACGCATTGCCATCAATGTCTGACGCCACTTGAAGTTGCGACAGGCATTCCATGTCGCGTTGACGAACCCAGGGTAGTCGCTGGTATTGCCTTGCCGGCCCTAGATCGGCGGCAACACGCAGATAGCGTTTTGCCATCCATGGCCTGTTAGCGTTTAAGGCAATACTCGCACCGATAATATAAGCCATGCAGCCAATGTTGCTGCTTTTGTAGCGGTGAGCTGTTTTCCGACACTTGCCCACGTAACGCAATGCCTCTGCATGACGGCCAAGGCTGGCAAGTATCTGTGCCACCGCCAGCGTGTAGTAAACAGGAGAAAAAGAAAACCCTGTCTTGGTGGCGATATCCAGCGCCTTTTCTGCGGCAAACAATGCCGCATCGTGATTGCCATCCAGCCACGCCAGATAGGCCTTGAAATGATAATAGATGGCATAGTCGTGCGTGCGGGAGTGTTCGTCAAGGCGCTCGCCAAGGGCTTCCAGGTAGGCAGTGGCCAGCTTATATTGCTCCCCGGAGCAGGCATGAAACAGCGCAACGTTCAGCATAGGCACATCCCAATGCGGCAATGCCAGTGTTTTACTCAATGCCAGCCCCTCGTTCACGGTGGCAGGGCAGGCTTGCGGATCGGGGTCAAACCAATATTGATAGGTGGCACTGCAAACATGGTAAATACATTGCACCATGCCGGAGCTGTTATCGTGTCTGAAGATAATGTTGATATAGTCCAGTACCAATGAAGCCCGTGGCTGGTCACCCACGCCCCATGTGTAGTGGATCATGCACTGAAGGCTTCGGATTAGACGTTCTTCAATGGGTAGCTTTCCTTCAAGGGATTGCAAATTGATGCGTTCCCAAAAAGCAAAATCGGGGTGTTCCATGCGACGGATGGAAAGGGCCGCAAATGCTCCCTTCGCCAGGTGTGGCAGCAAGTCCTGCCGTTTTTGCGCGTTGATAAGCTGACGCAGATTGTTTAACTCATCAATCCAGTCGTCCAGCTGTGTGCAGTCTTCCCATTCGGCCCAAAGTATGTCAACCATTCGAGCCCAGGATTGAACCATCCCGGCAAGGTCTTCTTTTTCTTTGAACTGTTGAAAAGTCAGCTCATATTGAGCCTTTGTTTCAGTTAGATTCAATCCCAGTCCTCGTGCTTTTTTAGGACTAAAATACACGAATTAAACCCGGAACCTAATAAAAATTCAGAGGCTATGGTGCTTTTGCTGGCGGTGTCGTCGTTAGGGCGGATTGGATAAACCCCTCCCTGAGCAACAGGGAGAGGAGTCAAACACCGACTAGAAAGGCGTGGCGGGGGTAAATACCTGCATCCCACCGGCGTTGTCTTCAACCTTGGTCTTAACGCTGGCACTTACTTCATCACAACCGGGCTCTGTCATATTCACTGTGATGGTGCGCACGCCATGAGTGTCAAAGGTTTTGCGCAGAGTGACAACATCGCCACTTTGAGTGCCAAACCCCAAAAACCCGCTGACGCCGTCGGTGTCCACGCTTGAGAACCAGCTTACGTTATTGCATAGTTCCGGATCACTCAAGGTAACGCTGTAGATCACTTCATCAGCCGTGTAGGGTGGTTTGTTGCCATCCGGAAAGGTTTTGCTGATTTCTGATAGTGAATTAACAATCTTCGGCGCACCAGCGAGGATTTCGATTTTTTCACTCCTGGTGATGGTGCCGCCAGACAGACCATCGTCTGCGATATCAAAATTTGCTTCAATAGCCACCTCGCGGAAAAACCCATCACGGGTCGCGCCATCAGGCACGGTAAAGCGGTGCCTGATGGTGTGGTGCATGGGATTATCGGCATCGCCGTTTGTCCTGCCAATGAACTCCCCAGCGACAGTCCATTCAACACTGCAACACTCCAGGGCATCGCCTACGCCTCTGTCATCACTCAAAATCAACTCTAAATCGGCGTATTCACCCGCCACCACAACGCTGGGGAAATTCAAGCGGGTTTGCGGTGTGCCTATGATGGCAATCAGTCGATCTCTGACATCCACCTCTATTTCGCTACTGCTGACTTCGCCTTCGTCATCCGTCACAGTGGCCGTAATGGTATGGATGCCGACACTGTCAAACACATAGGAAAAAGAGTCTGCTGTCCAGGTGGGCACTTTTTGCATAAACCCATCAACATCAGATTCCAGTTCAATAATGCAGCAGTTTTCGCCCTGTTCGGGGTCAAAGCTCGAAACATCAATAGTGACGTCACCATCTTTCTCCACAAACTCCATATATTTTGGATAAGGCTGCGAGATTGTTGGCGGCTCCGGTGGCTGATTGGGTGCCTCGTCTACAGTCCATTTTCGACTAATCAAGTCTTCTGAAAAATCCGCCTGCCAAACGAATATATCCAGATCAACCCCCACGCTGGAGGCAAAACCACCGTACAACTGCCAGATGGGACTGCGCGGCACACTCGCTTCAAATTCAACGTAACCGCCCAGGTCGGCAAATACACCGGCAATGCCGTAGAGTTTAAATTCGGCCCGAACAGCCAGTTCAGCTTTGGCTCCGATTTCACCGGAATATTCTGGCGGCTCTGAAGTGAATGATCTCTCAAACTCGGAAATAGTGCCCCAGCCATCTGCCGGTGAGAAGTCGACACCTGCTTCAAGTGTGAACTCCTGCGAGGCGCTGTAAACAATGGAGGCCCCCAATGTGCCATCCACATTCAACTGCACGACAAATTTGGGAGTAAAAATCAGAGGCCCTGCCGTAATTGGCGGCAACCAGATGGCGGGAGGCAAATTAAAGCTTTTGTGTAGCGTCTTTTTAATCTTGCCGCTCACTTTAATTTTGGAAGATTCTTCCAACACAAATTTGGCGACAAAGTCAGGTTTGGTACAGGCAAAACCAGAACAGTCCAGCTCAAGCACGACCCTCGGGTTAAAAGCAAGATTGCCAGTGACCAACACCTGATCATCCTTGCTTGAATGGTCGCCATCCTGGTCGAACACGACCTTGTTCACCTTGATGTTGATCAGGTCTCCCTCATTGGTCTGTTTCCTCAGTATGCGAGTGGCGGCTGCATCGTCTGCGGCTGGCGGTTCTTCCTCAATGCCAAACCAGGCATTGGCCTCTTCAACATCGGCCAGCGTATAACGACGGTCAATTTGTATGTTGGCGCTTTCAAGTATGTCGCTGATAAGTGCATTTTCGGTACGCACTACCACATAACCATTGATCGTCTGTATCTGAAAGACCTTGCGCAAAAAACCATTCGGAATTTTAGGGCGAGGCTTGCTGACGATAAAATCACCCGACTCCAATTCTGCCAGACTGCCTTTTAGCGATTTAAAAACCAGGGCCTGATATTCCTTGTAAAAGCCAACAAACTGTTCTGCGGCCTCGGGATCGATAATCCGGGTTTTGTCATTGGTTTTGACATCAATAATGTCACCCTCACCAGACAATTGCTCAGCAATGGCAAGGCCGAATGTCTCAACCGCATTGGCAAATTTTCCCTTTGGTGCCAGAAACCCTTCTGAACTCAACAGGGGGCCGATGTGGGTGTCAACGACAACTGCATCCATGGCGAGCTTGGCTTTCCCGGCAAAAGAGCTGGTGTTGCAAACCTTCCCCCCCTCGAGCATACCAATCAGCGTTCCCACCACCCTGTTAGCATTGGCAATACGAAACATGCCAGCGACAAGATTACCGTTACAAACCGCTCGGGCATTGGCATCGCCATAATAGTGAAACACCCGCCCTGGCTGCGGCCCTGTCAACATTGTGCTGCTCTCTACGGCGATGATTGTCCAGGCAATCTGCTGAAAACGCTGTTCGGCTGAAGGAGACCCCGGGTTTGGCGTAGTGGTGGCATTGCCAACCAGTACAAATTCCCCGTTAACCTTTTTTACCCTTGCCCGCAGGCGCATCTCTTTGTTGCGGATGCTGGCGGCGAAATCATCAACTGCCAGCTCACCGGTGGCCTCATCAACAATATTCACCCCAAGCCCGTAAATCACCCCTTTGATGGGGGTGCCAGATGGTGCCACGGCAGTGAATTCGTACATCTGCGGTACACGACTGCCAATGGCTTGTGAAGCCCCCGTTAACAGTGGTGGGCGCGCACTGAAGGATTTGGGGTTTACGCTTCTGGTGGCGCTGCTGTCAATGAGATTGATTGTAAGGGCAATATCTACCTCTTCATCTTCTGCCGCATCGAGAAAACGTTCTTTGGCGGCACCAGTGTTTTGTGTGCTGGCGTCATCATTCGTTTCACCCCCGCCTCCGCCACAGCCCGGCAGCAGCAAAACAAACAGCATAAAAGCCAGCCAGCGGCTTAGTCCCTGTGTCGTAAAGTTAATAAACCGGGTGTATGGAAGTAGCTTGTTGTGATCCATTATTATTTTCCTTCTAGGGTGTCGCACCTGCTCTGCCTGACACGGCAGGCAAATTCACACACAAAGGATAATGGATAGGGGGTAACGGATTAGTGACAGTTAAGGGTACAGCCATTAATTGAGGACCCTTAAGTCGGGTTGATAAAAATGGAACCAGCCCCGCTGAGTGAGGAGGGGTGCAGGGAATGCAGGGCCGGTTCCGTGACCAATGGATTTATTGGTTATTCGCCAGCATGCTGTCCTGATATAACAATTCGACCCGGCGGTTTTCCTGCCAGTTATCGGGCGACACCCTGGGCACCTTGCCTGCCATGCCGTTCACTTGCAGTTGTGACTCGGGCACACCTGCTGCGATTAACAGATTAGCAATGCTTTGTGCGCGTTGCTCACTGAGTGTCTGGTTGTAAGTTGCTGGGCCTCGGTTATCGGTGTGGCCGCTGATGATGAGTGTGTAGTTCGGGTGCTGTCTTAAATAGTCGCCATGTTGCTGCAGTGCAGCGCGATCGGCTTCGGCCAGTTCATTTTTGTTAAAGCCAAATTGAAACAGTAATTGCGGTGGCGGGGGGAGTACCACGTTGGCATCGTCTTGCGCCTGTATTTCAGCTTGATCCTGAACGGCACCTAAAATTTCGCTTAGCAGCAGGGCCTCATCGGTCATTGATCCATGGCTGGTTTGGTCGGCTTCATCTGTCGCAACGGTTTCTGCAACCGGCTCAACCTCATCTTGCATCTGATCGGGTTCAGATTGTTGGTCTGATAACGCCGATACATAGCTATCCATGTTGGCAATGGCTGTGGTGGTGGCCACTGCCTGTTCCGTGACGATGGGTTGTGTGGCTTCGGTTTGGGTTTCAGACCGGGCAAGGTTCTGCTGGTCACCGGCACAGCCGGTTGCGATCAACAGGGGGGCGACGACGGCGACTGTGGCCAGGGATTTTTTACGGAAATGATTCATTGCTTTACTCCTCTCGTTTGTTGTTGTCTGTGTGACAGGTTCATTAAACGAAACAAGTCTGGCAACAAACGGGAAGAGACAATGATGAAAAGAGAAACAAATCTGACCAATTATGACAAAGGTAATGTCACCGAAAAAATAACGCCTTTGTCATCAACGAGGTTGTCCATTTGTACATGGCCGTGGTGATATTCGGCAATTAGACGCACGATATAAAGCCCCAGGCCAAGATGGGGCTGATCGCTCTTGCCCTGACGGACGCTGACCATGGAGTCAAACAGGTTGGCACGCATTTGCTGCGGCAGGGGTGGACCCTGGTTGGCAACGCTGATAACAGCACTGCTGGATTGTTGTTGTAATGAAATGCTGATAGCGGTGTTTTTGTCACTGAAGTCCAGTGCATTGCTGATGAGTTTGTCCAGCATTTGGGCCAGCAAATCGGGTGAACCATTTACCTGAATCTGTGTTGTTGTGTCATTAAATTCAAACCGCTGTTGCGGATGGGTTTGCTTATAAGCTTCAACACAGGCGGCCAGCACGTCATTGATGCAAAAAGGCCTTGCCTCTTCCTGCTGAATGGTTTGTTCCAGGTGTGTGGCCTCGCTCATGCGTGTCAGAATATTGCTGAGCCGCGCCACACCATCGTTGGCTCGTTGCAGATAGGTGTGGGTCTCTGCCTCTGTTTGACTGTTGGCTAGATTATCCAGGGATGAACGGACAATGGTGATTGGTGTTCGCAGTTCATGGCCAAGCTTGCCTGCCATGGTTTCCAGATAACGGTTGTATTGCGCCAGCCGCTCATGCATCGCTGCAAAGCTGCGGCCCAGATCGCCCAGTTCATCACTGGCCCGGGTTGATTTGATCTCGTTTTGTACCCGGCCATCATCGGTGACGCTTGCTTCTACCTCGTCACGCAGGCGTCTGACCCGCATCGACAGACGTGTGGCAAAGATAATCAGTATGCCGATGGTCAGGATAAAGGCCAGCAGGCTCATGTTGATCAGGGCTTCGATGGCGCGGTTTTGTAAAATGAGAATGTTGTTGCTGGTTTCTTCGATGGCCACAGCGCCCACCCGTTGCTTGTTAATATAGATGGGGTGGGCGGCGCTGATCAGGCTGATTTTTTGATCTGTGGTTTGTTGCCATGTTACCTGTGGCTGGCCGGACAGTGCCGAGCTGACAGCAGGGTTATCAACACGCGATACCGATGACAGCGGGTCAATGAATTTGTCACTGGGCTGATCCAGCAACAGACGGTAAAACAGTCGTGCAAGATTCGCGAATAAAGAGCGTTGTTCTTGATCTGTGGCTAACGGTTCGTTTGTATTCAGCTTGTCTGCCAGTCCGACGACCCGGTAATGAGTGTCAATGACCCAGACCCGGCTTCTCGGTTTTTGCAGGCGTTTCAATAGCGCCTCCATTCCTGCTGTGGGAATGACAATACTGCCAAGCGCATTGACGTGTTCGGTGTTGGCGCTGGCGATAATATTTTCCACTTTACGTTGAACCGGGTCGTCGATGTCGGCAATCGCAAATGAAAACTTGTCACCAATCATCGCCACCGGAATCCGCAGCTCTATGTTGTAACCCCCGGGCACATCCTGCCATTCACCCTTGATGCGAAACTCCGGCTTTAGCGGCAAATGTTTTTTGGTGTTGGCAGGCAGGGCATAGGCACTGACCCAGCCGGGTGAAATGGTGGTCAGGCGATAGCGTTTGAATTCCCCCTGGGGATTCTGAATGCCGATGCGCAGGTGATCACTTCGGTCGGTGCGCAGGCTGTCCGGCTGACGGTAAACAACCTTGTCGTCCTGCACCTGCACTAACAGGTATAAAAGTTCATTCCAGACCCCAAGGCGGTAGTCTACTCTGAGGTCTTTGCCGTCGGGTGCCTGCCCCAGAAATTGAGTCCGGTTTTCATAAATGCGCCAGTCATCGGCATAACCATCCAGCTGAATGGCCGAGCGCAAAGGCCGCACATAAATATGCTGACGGCTGTTGTCTGGCTTGCTGTGCTGTGGCCGTGTTTTGAACAGTTCATGCTGGTCATCCATTAGCGAGGCAACAATGCCAACGCGATCCAGTAAACGCTGTTCCTGCTCGGATCGCAGGTAAGATTCCAGCGCTTGAATATATTGATAACCCAGCCACGGCAGCACCAGCAAGCTCAGCGATGCCAGCAGCAGTTTGCTGCGAATGCTGATTTTGAATCGTGCTGTTTTGTCCTGGGTCATGGCGACCGTTTAGACCTTATCTTCCTGCCAGCGATAACCCATGCCATAGACGCTATCAATAGCGTCAAATGTGTTGTCGATGTGGCAGAACTTTTTGCGAATGCGTTTGATGTGCGAGGTGATGGTGGCGTCATCCACCACCACATGGGCTGCCTGCATCAACTGTTCACGGCTTTTTACATGCCCCGGGTGACTGACCAGGCTATGCATCAGCCAGAACTCGGTCAGGCTTAGATCCAGAGGGGTGCCCTGCCAGCTAACGCTGTAACGATTCATGTCGACCAGCAGATCACCACGATGAATTTCCGCTGCGGCTGTTTGCGGTTTGAACAGGGCATCGATGCGCCGAAAAAAGGCCGCCACCCGGGCACAAAGATTGACGAGGCTGATGTCCTTGGTGAGGTAGTCATCGGCCCCCAGACGCAGGCCAGAGATAGTGTCCAGATCACTGTCACGGGCAGAGAGAAATATGATAGGCAATGTGGCGGACTGTGCGCGCAGCTGGCGGCACAGCTCAAAACCGGCATCAATTTCATCTTCAAGGCCAATATCAAGCAATACCAGGTCGGGCAGCTGCCGGGCGAAACCGGCCTCGGCTTCGGCCCGGTTGGCATAGGCTCGCACTTGATAGCCCTGCTTGTTCATTGCCTCGGCATAGTTGTGCCGAATGGCTGGCTCATCCTCAACAATGGCAATACACCTGCTCATCTTTTTACTCTCTGATTGAACTGCTGCTTAAGCTAACACAGCCACCCCAATTTGTGCGCTGCCCGGGTGGCATTGCCTTTATTGGTCATTTTTCAGCCACCGTTGTGCCCGTCTTGTCCGCTTTAATTACTCACAGGTATGTTGGTACTAACAGAGCGGAGAAGATGATGAAAAACGCATCAAATCAGGCGGTGAAAAATAATAAACAATCTATTGCCGCTTATGGCTGGGATGAGGCCTGGGGGTTGCTGAGTATGCTACTGGCTTATCTTGCCATTTGTGCCGCCATTATGATGGCTCTGAGTCTGTTCACCACCCCTGTGCAGGCAGGTGATGCAAGGGCAGAAATTATCCGGATGGGTGATATTCGTCAAGGGGGGGCAGAACAAGTCCGTCGTTACCCTTCTGTGCCAAACCTGAATGCTGATATCGCCATCTATGCCAGAGGAGAATGACTAATTAGCGCTGCCCTTTAATTAAGAATTGGTTTGTTTTGTCGATATGAATGGTGTTGAGTACTGTTCAGGATGAGAAGCAGTTGAGATGTTTCAAGAGAAAAACATAAGCAAACAGTTGTTAAAGCGCCTGATCGCCCTGTGGTTTTTCGCCTCGACTATTGTCGGCGGTATTGTCTCTTATATTGAAATTGAATCCATTGATAATGAAGTGATTGAACTCAGCATGCGCCAGGCCAGTTCTATTGATCAGGGGCTGGTTCAACGCCTGCCTCAAAAGACTATGGACGACATGGTCAGTTTACAGGAAATGGTTAATCGAATGATCAATAATGAGTTTGTGGCGGCTGAAGTTTACGATAAAGGCCTGATTCACCAGGCGTCGGCTGTGCGCAAGGATAATAAAAAACTCAGTGATACGCTGGAAAAAATGCAGCATCAATTCCCGTTAGACGAAAAGCCACACCATGAAAAATTCTATGTCGATGAACTGATGTACATCCAGATCCTGGTGCCTCTGCGCCACAAAAATAAGGTCCATGGTTATTTTGAAGGGGTTTACAGGGTCGATCAGGCGGCTGTCGATATGATCATGTCACGCGTCTATCATACGCTGTGGGTGGTGTTGGCAGTTATCCTGGCAACTTTCATTATGTTGTACCCATTAATTATTTATCTAAATCGACAATTGATCAGTTTTTCCAATGACCTGTTCAAAACCAATATCGAGTTGATGGAGGTAATGGGAAGCGCCATTGCAAAACGTGACAGCACCACCGACAGTCATAATTATCGCGTCACCCTGTATGCCTTGTATTTTGCGGAATCCCTGAAGTTAGCGCCACTGCAGATGAGTAACTTGATTGCGGGTTCTTTTTTGCATGATGTCGGCAAGATCGGTATCGAAGATAATATTCTGAAAAAAAATGGCAAACTCGATGAAAAAGAGTTTATGCGCATGAAAGAGCATGTATTGATCGGGGTCGACATTGTTGCCAAGGCGGACTGGTTGCATGGCGCGCGTGAGGTGATTGAGTTTCACCATGAAAAATATGATGGCTGTGGCTATATGCGTGGTCTTAGCGGTGAAAATATTCCTATGAACGCACGTATCTTTGCCATCGTCGATGTCTTTGATGCTTTGTGTTCTGAACGGCCCTATAAAAAATCTTTGCCTCTGGATGTGGTCGTTGGAATGATGGCCGAAGAACGGGGCAAACATTTTGATCCAGAGTTATTGGATTCGTTTTTTGAATTAGCCCCTGACCTATACAAACAGATTGGCCAGGCTGACTATATGCATCTGACACGGATGTTGGCGGTGGCGGTGAAAAAATATTTCTTTAATGCCAGGGTTGAATAGGTATTACGTTTTAGCCCAGATCTCCCCACATTTGTTGAATGACACTCAATGCCGTTAGTCCGGCAGTTTCCGTGCGCAGAATGCGCGGGCCAAGACGGATGCCGCTAAAGCCGTGCTTAATGGCTGATTTGATTTCGCCGTCACTCAAACCACCCTCCGGGCCGATCAGCAGGGCAACGTCCCGTTCGGGTTTGCTCAGTGTTGCCAGGCTGTCAGCAGCGGTGGGGTCAAGCACCAGCTTAAGCGATGCGTTTGACTGCTGTTGCCATTCACTTAAAGCAATCGCCGGGTGAAGTTCAGGAATGCGGTTGCGGCCACACTGTTCACAGGCGCTGATGATGACGCTGTGCCAGTGACGCAGGCGTTTCTCCATTCGCTGCTGATTTAGTTTGACACCACAGCGTTCGCTGAACAACGGCACAATCTCAGTCACACCCAGTTCCACTGCCTTTTGGATGGTGTAGTCCATCTTTTCACCGCGTGAGATGCACTGGCCAAGGATGATCGGCAGGGGGGATTCGTTATCTGTGTTGAAGTGTTGGCCAATAACAGCGCTGGCCCGTTTTTTTTGTACGTCAGTGAGTTCCGCTTCAAATTCACCGCCCTGGCCATTGAATAGAATCAGGCTGTCGCCTTGTTTTAAACGCAGCACACGCACCGCATGGCTAAAGGCATTTTCATCCAGTTCAATGCTGTCACCGCTGTTTAGTGTGGCCGGTGTATAGATTCTTGGAACACGCATTATTTTTCGCTTGTGGCTATCTCAATGCCTTCAGTGGCAATGCGTGCCAGTGTATCTATCTGCTCCGGGGTGATGACATAGGGCGGCATGAAGTAGATGACATTGCCCAGTGGTCGCAGCAGTGCGCCATTTTTCAGCGCATGTTGATAGACCTTAAGGCCGCGGCGTTCCTGCCAGGGGAAGGGCGTTTTATTGGCTTTATCCTTAACCATCTCAATCGCCACAATCATGCCGGTCTGGCGTACCTCGGCAACATGGGGGTGGTCATGCAGGTGGGCGACCGCGTTGCCCATCTGTTCGGCTAGCTGTTTGTTGTTTTCGATCACATTATCCTGTTGAAAAATATCCAGCGTTGCCAGAGCCGCAGCACAACCCAGCGGGTTGCCGGTGTAGCTGTGTGAATGCAAAAACGCCGTCAGGTTTTCGTAGTCATCATAAAAAGCCTGATAGATCTGATCGTGTGTGACCACGCAGGCCAGTGGCAGATAACCGCCAGTAAGGCCCTTTGACAGACAGATAAAGTCGGGCGTGATGTCGGCCTGTTCACAGGCAAACAGGGTGCCGGTGCGACCAAAGCCAACCGCAACCTCATCGGCAATCAGATGCACGCCGTATTTATCACAGGCCTGACGCAACAGTTTTAAATAGACCGGGTGATACATGCGCATGTTGCCGGCACATTGCACCAGTGGTTCAATAATCACAGCGCAAACCTCATCGGCATGTTGTGCTAACGCCGCCTCCATGTGCGTGAACATGCGGGTCGAATAATCGAACCAGCTTTCTCCCGTTTCACGATGATAACAATCAGGTGAAGGTACGGTGATGGGTTGCATCAACAGCGGCGCATAGGTCTCTTTATAGAGCGAAACATCACCCACCGCCAGCGCGCCTAATGTCTCACCGTGATAACTGTTGCCAAGGGATATAAATTTTGTCTTTTGTAACTGGCCTTTATTACGCCAGTAGTGAAAGCTCATCTTCAGAGTGGCTTCGATGGCGGAGGAACCGTTATCGGCATAAAAACAGCGCTCCAGACCTTTGGGTGTGAGCTGTGCCAGCCGTTCCGATAATTCAATCACCGGCTCGTGGCTGAAGCCGCCCAGAATGACATGCTCAAGGGTGTCGAGCTGTTGCTTGATGCGGTCATTAATGCGCGGATTGCAGTGACCAAACATATTCACCCACCAGGAACTGATGCCATCGAGATAGCGTTTGCCTTCGAAATCCTCCAGCCAGATACCTTCACCTTTTCTGATCGGCACCAGCGGCAGCCACTCATGATCTTTCATCTGAGTGCAGGGATGCCAAAGGTTGGTCAAGTCACGTTTAATAAGGTCAGTATTATTCATGGCCTGAGTATAAGTGATTCAGGCCATGAATATGAAGTTTGATTATTTAGTGGATCATGGCTTGCAAAGTACGTCCCACCGGCAACCACCGCCAGCCGATAAATCGGCACATCAATACCCTGCATCATTCCACCACATCGTTAATTTTTGCGTAGGGCGCACCCAAAGTGCGGGCATAAACGCATTGTGCAGTTTGTCGATTTTATCGTTGCCAGAATTCTTGACCATCTGAGGCTGGGGCATAAATTGTTGTCGCGTTGGCGCGAGCATTCACAACACGCCGGTTAAGGGGCTTAGCACCGCATTCCCGCCCCGGCCAATGACATGGGTATAGATTTGAGTGGTACGAATGTCACTATGGCCCAGCTGCTCCTGAACCGTACGAATATCCATACCCCGTTCCAGCAAGTGAGTGGCAAAGGAATGGCGGAAGGTATGACAGCTGGCCAACTTATTAATGCCCGCATCTTTGATGGCCCGTTTAACCGCCCGTTGAAATGTTTGTGGATAGAGATGAGGGCGACGAACCTCTCCAGAGCGAGGGTCATCTGATCGCTTGCTTGCAGGAAAGACATATTGCCAATGCCACTCCCTATCTGCATTGGGATACTTTCGTTTGAGCGCATAAGGAAGGTAAACCCTGCCGAAGCCATCACCAAGATCTTTTTCGTGAATATTTTTAACACTTCCCAAGTGGCGTTGTAAGGGAACCACCAGCCCCTCTGCCAAGGTCACTATTCTATCTTTAGCGCCCTTGCCATCGACGACATGAATTGCCAAATGCTCAAAACCAATATTCATCACGCGCAGGCTCATACACTCCATCAGGCGCAGGCCCGAGCCATATAACAGACAGGCCGCCAGCCAATGCGAGCCATCGAGATTTGCCAATACATCTCTCACCTCCTTGTGAGTGAATACAACGGGAATCTTTCGCTTAATCTTCGCCCGATGCACACCCTTAATATTTTTTATGGGGATTACCATAGAAACTTCGATATAATGTCTTTCCTCAAGACTCAGGTGTTTATAGCTCATTTGCAGCCTTTGCTTTTGGTTTCGTAGCCTTGCGTTGTACCCTGGCTCTTGTTTATTTCAGGGGGTGGATGCCTAACTACTTTCAGAGGTTATGCACTTACTATACGAATTCAGGACTGTTTGACAGGGGGCATTATGAAGAAACTGAAAAATGAAAAGGAATTGGTTAAAAAAGCGATTGCCGAGGGTGTAAGGTACGGTGAAAAGCGGGGTGTCGTTAAGTTTGAGGCGACGGATTCGGCAAATGAAAAAATCGAGTATATCTATCGCCTATTGGTTCATGACAAGGTGATACAGCCTCTGCCTGAAGATCAGGTGTCGCAGAAATCCATGAAGCATAAGCTCGCTATTTGGGCGTCTAAGCAAAAGTAATCGGCGGAACTTATGGCAGCGTGAAATGGAACAGATTGCTATACAGCAATCTGTTCGGCATAGTTTTTCAATTCATCCAGTATCGCAATTTCATTTTCTGTTCGCTCGGGTGCCTGGCGTAATTGTTCCAGCTCTGCAAGGTAGGCGTCGACATCAAGACGTGATTGTCTCAATTCCTGCCAGCGTTGTTTTTCTTCCTGGGTCAGTGTTTCCGGCCAGTTGCGGGCGCGCATGCGAAATAACATTTCTGGCAGACGGCTGTCGTTGAAGGTGGGGTTGTAACCGACCAGTTCTTCGGGGGGCATGGTGTGAATGTGACTCATGCGCTCTTTGTCGTCATCGTTGAAGAATGCGCCGCCGTAGAGCATTTGATCCGGGTCGGTACGTTTTTCAAATTTCGTTTCAGAAAAAACTTTTTGAATCTTTTTCGCCAGACCGGGGTGGTTTTTGATGGCATCGAGATTGATGCGGCAGACATTCATGTCGATGTTATATTTTTTGGCCGCCTTGCCATCCAGGGTCATGAACGGGGCGATGATGGGGCACTTGTTGACATGCACAGTTTTGAGTGGGATGCGCTCAACGCCTTCTGGTAACTGATCGTTGGGGGTGAAGATGCGCTCAAAGATCTTGGCTGGGCTGAGGTTGATCAGGTCTTTGGGGTCAACGCTGAGATCGTAGACGATGATGCCGTTTTTATTGATTGGGTGTTGTGCCACTGGCACGACGACGGCCATGTTGCCTTGTTCAAGCGGGTACATGCCTGAAACATGCAATACCGGTTTTTGTTCGCGCAGGTTGAGCAGTTTGAAGAGTTTGTTTTTGCGGCGATTGTTAAGGGCAAAATCAAACAGTTTGGGCTGTTTTTCTTTAACCAGCTTGGCCATGGCAATGGTGGCGTAGACATCCGAGAGGGCGTCATGGGCCGATTCGTGGGCGATGCCGTTGGCGACGGTTAGGTCTTCGAGGCGGACGCTGGGGCGGCCGTCGTCGTTGACGGGCCATTCTATGCCTTCCGGGCGCAGGCTGCGGGTCATGCGTACCACGTCAAGCAGATCCCAACGTGAACAGCCGTTTTGCCATTCGCGGGCGTAGGCATCAAACAGGTTGCGATACAGTACGTGACGGGTGAATTCGTCATCAAAACGCAGGTTGTTATAACCCAGTACACAGGTGTTGGGCTGGGCGAATTCCTGGTTGATGCGCTGGATGAATTCGGCTTCGGGCAGCCCTTCGGCCAAGGTTTTTTGTGGCGTGATGCCGGTGATCAGGCATGATATTGGGTTCGGCAAAAAGTCATCAGCGGGTTTGCAGTACATCATTAAGGGTTCGCCGATGATGTTCAGATCCATGTCGGTACGAACACCGGCAAACTGACTCAGGCGGTCTTTCATCGGGTTTAGGCCAAAAGATTCGTAGTCGTACCAGTAGAAGGTCGGTGTGGCTGAATTATTCATGTTGTGTCTGTTTTGATTGTGGGGACGATAAAATGCAATTTAGCATAGTTGTCTGCTCTGCTGTGAAATCAGGTTTTTTGCGGGGATTTTTATTGAAGTGGGTTAAACATTGTAAATCTTTGTTGTGAGTTGTTTTGTCACGAAATACTCTGCTCTATTCTTAACTGTGTGTTGATGAATAAGGATGGCGTATGGAAACTGTCGAAATTATTGCCCTGAGCATGGGGGTGGCTTGGGCCAGTGGCTTGAATCTTTATGCCACCGTTTTTGTGTTGGGCTGGTTGGGCAGTACCGGGAATCTGGTGTTGCCGCAGGAGTTGCAGATTTGCAGTGATCCCATGGTGATGCTGGTTGCGGGGTTTATGTATTGTGTTGAGTTTTTTGCTGACAAAATCCCCGGTGTTGATACGGGGTGGGACGCCATTCATACCTTTGTTCGCATTCCCGCCGGGGCGATTCTTGCCGCTGGGGCAGTGGGAGATCTGGGGCAGGGGGCTGAGCTGGCGGCCCTTTTGCTTGGTGGTGGTTTGGCGGCTGCGACCCATGCGACCAAGGCTGGGGGGCGTGTTCTGATTAATGCATCACCTGAACCTGTGACCAATTGGACTGCCTCATTGACTGAAGATTTTGCGGTGATTGCAGGTTTGTGGGCTGCCTTGAACTATCCGTTGGCCTTTATTGTTTTGCTGACCATTGTGATGTTGCTGATGATTTGGCTGTTGCCTCGTATTTGGCGTGGAATAAAACTGCTGTATGCCCGGGTTGTTGGTTTTTTTAAGGGCGGGGCCAAGCAGAATCAATACGAGAAACCTGTATTACCTCTATTCAAAAAAGATGAAACCTAGTGGGGTTCATCGGTGGATGTTAAGATGGGGCTTTTAGTTGTGCCGCCCAAATAATGACTGATTCCGATGCTTTCCAGGCCTCTAGCGAAGAGGTCATTGCTTATGAGTTGCATGGTAATTGTTATCTCAATATTACCGATCGTTGCACGCTGCGTTGCGCCTTTTGCCCTAAGTTCAACAAGACTTTTGAGGTGCAGGGCTACGACTTGCGCCTCAAACATTCTCCTGACTTTGAGCAGGTTGTGGTGGCTGTGGGTGATGTTAGTCGCTATCGGGAGATTGTTTTTTGCGGCTTGGGTGAGCCAACGCAGCGGCTGGCATTATTGTTGCAATTGGCGCAGCATTTCAAATTGAAAGGAGCGACTATTCGGGTTAATAGCGATGGACTGGCCAATCTTTTGTATGGTCGTGATGTGACGCCGGAATTGTCTGGTCTGGTTGATGCGCTGTCAATTTCCATGAATGCCCAGAACGAAGCGGTTTATAATCATCACTGCCGACCCAAGCAGGGTTATCCCGGTGCTTATCAGGCAATGCTGGAATTTGCCAGCAAGGCAAAAGCGTTTGTGCCTTCGGTTACCTTGACTGCGATTGATGGGCTGGAGGGGGTTGATGTTGAGGCTTGTCGAGAGATCGCAGCTGATCTGGGTGTGCAGTTTCGAGGTCGTGAGCTGGATGTGGTGGGTTAAGTTTAAGGCTTTTTTATTGTGGGTGTTTGAATATGAATGTTGAACTTGCAAAATTTCTTGCTGCTGACGAGCGCCCTGAAAATACAATGATTTACCCGGAGTTATACGGTTTTTTGTTTGCGGTGTGTTGTGCGCCGGAGATGACTATGCCGTCTGACTGGATACCGCTGATCTTTAATAATGAAGAGGCAGGTTATGCTGATGGGGCTGAAACCAGGATGGTGATGGCGGGCATTATGGCGGCTTATAACGAGGTGAATGATGGTGTGGTTTCTGCAGAGCCATGTTTGCCAGCGTGGCTGGAAGTTTTAAGCTCGCCGATGGAGAATTTTGATAACGAAGCACCACTGACTTACTGGGCGCGAGGTTTTTTTGTTGGTCATGATTGGCTGGGTGAGGTGTGGAACCACTATTTGCTGCCCGAGATGGAAGAGGAGTTTACGGCCTGCTTGATGATGCTGAGTTTTTTTTCGGGCATAGAGCTGGCCGAGGCGTTTGCCAAAGAGGGCTGCGAGACACCTGTGGCGGTTGAAACCTTAGCTGAGGTCTCGGTTGACAGATTGGGAATGGCGATGGCCAGTTATGCCCACATGGGGCGTTCTATTTATTTGGCTTCGCAGCAGTCTCAGGCACCGTTTCAACGTGAGGCTGACAAGATTGGCAGGAATGGTCCTTGTCCTTGTGGTAGCGGTAAGAAATTTAAACATTGCTGTCTGCATTGATTGTCGGGGGCTAAAAATAAAGCCACCCGGAGGTGGCTTTGGCTATTTCTAGTCACTTTCCAAGCCTAGGTTTTGCCACAGGGTTTTGGTTGGCCGGGTTTGGTTCATGGTGTAGAAGTGCAGTCCCGGTGCGCCATTGTCCAGCAGGTTGTTGCACAGCTCTGTGACCACCTCTTCACCAAAGGCGGCGATAGACTCTCTGTCGTCAGCAAAGCCTTCCAGGCGTTTCGCTATCCAGCGTGGAATTTCAGCACCACACATATCGGAAAAACGCTTCAGATTACTGTGGTTGGTGATGGGCATAATGCCAGGGATGATAGGGATGTCTACATCTAGTTTTTGGCAATCATCGACAAATCGATAATAGGCATCAGGGTTGTAAAAGTACTGGGTGATGGCTGCGTTGGCACCGGCCTTGGCTTTGCGGACAAAGTTTTCCAGGTCTTTTTTGGCGCTGGGAGCCTGTGGGTGAATTTCCGGATAGGCGGCCACTTCAATATGAAAGTGATCGCCGGTCTCGACACGGATGAATTCCACCAGTTCGTTGGCGTAGCGAAAATCCCCCATCTCGCGCATGCCTGAGGGCATGTCACCACGCAGGGCGACGATGCGTTTAACGCCAATTTCAATGTAGCTGTTTAGCAATTCTCGGATACTGTCACGGTTGCCGCCGATGCAGGATAGGTGCGGGGCTGCGTTATAGCCCTTTGCCTGAATCTCTTTGACGGTATCAAAGGTACCTTCCTGGGTGCTGCCGCCGGCACCGAAAGTGACGGAGAAATAGGCTGGTTTTAGTTTGGCCAGTTCTGTTAGCGTAGTGCGTAGTTTTTCTGCACCCTTGTCTGTTTTAGGCGGGAAGAATTCGCAGCTGTAGGCTTTGTATGCTGTATTCATGTGCGGTATTCCTTGATAAAAATGTAGGGTGGGTTAGGCCTTTTTTGCCGTAACCCACCATCGGTTTGTTGGCTTGTGCCCAATAGCCATTGGGCTAAGCCAAGCTACATTTATTTAATACCGGTAGTGATTAGGCTTGTAAGGGCCTTCCACTGGAACACCGATGTAGTCGGCCTGTTCTTGGCTTAGGGTGGTCAGCTTGACGCCGATCTTTTCCAGGTGCAGGCGAGCCACTTCTTCATCCAGGTGTTTAGGCAGGATGTGAACATCGATTTCGTACTGCTCGCGTCTGACGAAAAATTCAATCTGCGCCAATACCTGGTTGGTGAACGAGTTAGACATGACAAAGCTAGGGTGGCCAGTGGCACAACCCAGGTTCACCAAACGACCTTCGGCCAACATGATGATGCGGTTGCCGCTGGGCAGGGTGATGTGATCAACCTGTGGCTTGATGTTATCCCACTCATACTGCTTCATGCCGTTGATGTCGATCTCGTTGTCAAAGTGACCGATGTTACAAACGATGGCCTGGTCTTTCATCTGCACCATGTGGTCGTGGGTGACGATGTCTTTGTTGCCGGTGGTGGTGACGAAGATGTCACCCATGGCGGCGGCGTCTTCCATGGTGGTGACGCGAAAACCTTCCATGGCCGCTTGCAGGGCACAGATAGGGTCGATTTCGGTGACCATTACCGTTGCACCCAGACCTTTCAGGGATTGGGCGCAGCCTTTGCCAACATCGCCGTAACCACAGACGATGGCTACCTTGCCGGCGATCATGACGTCGGTGGCGCGTTTGATGCCATCAACCAGTGATTCACGGCAGCCGTAGAGGTTGTCGAATTTTGATTTAGTGACCGAGTCGTTGACGTTCATGGCTGGGAACAGCAGTTCGCCCGCTTCAACCATTTCGTATAAACGGTGAACACCGGTGGTGGTCTCTTCGGTGACGCCTCGAATATTTTTGGCTTGTTTGGTCCAGAACTGCGGGTCTTCTTTGATGATGCGGGCCAGAACGCCGAGGATGCACTTGAACTCTTCGTTATCGGTGGTTTCCGGGCCGGGTACGACGCCGGTTTTTTCATATTCAACGCCCTTGTGTACCAGCAGTGTGGCATCGCCGCCATCATCGAGAATCATGTTGGCGGTTTCACCGTTAGGCCATTTGAAGGCCTGTTCGGTACACCACCAGTATTCTTCCAGAGATTCGCCTTTCCAGGCGAAGACTGGCACACCAGACACTGCGATAGCGGCGGCGGCGTGATCCTGCGTTGAGAAGATGTTGCACGATACCCAGCGTACTTCGGCACCCAGTGCGGTCAGGGTTTCGATCAGCACGGCGGTCTGGATGGTCATGTGCAGGCTGCCCATGATGCGTGCGCCTTTGAGGGGTTTTTCCTGGCCGTATTTCTCACGCAGCGCCATCAGACCGGGCATTTCGGTCTCGGCGATATTCATTTCTTTGCGGCCCCAATCGGCCAGTGATATGTCGGCTATTTTATAATCGGTAAATTCAGACATGTTGAGTCTCCGGAATGAACCGAGCGCCGTTGTTTATAAAATCTCTTGTCGAGCCTGGCAAACTTCTGTGAGTTTGTCGCAGCGCTCCTCGAAAAGAGGGTTGCCCATTATATGGGCGATAAATGAAATTGTTAAGTTTGGCAGGCTGGGGAATGGTTTTCCAGCTCCAGTCTGCTCATGGTTTAGATGCCAGCAGCATCGCGCAGGGCATCGGCCTTGTCCGTTTTTTCCCAAGGCAGTTCAATGTCGTCACGACCAAAGTGGCCGTAGGCAGCTGTCTGGCGATAAATAGGACGTAACAGACCGAGCATGGCGATCAGGCCTTTAGGGCGAAGATCAAAGTGTTCACGGACCAGTTCTATAATGCGATCGTTGTCGAGCTTGCCGGTGCCAAACGTTTCTACTGAAATAGAGGTGGGTTCGGCGACGCCAATCGCGTAGGAAATTTGAATTTCGCAGCGTTGGGCCAGGCCGGCGGCGACGATATTTTTGGCCACATAACGACCGGCATAGGCGGCAGAGCGATCAACCTTGGATGGATCTTTGCCAGAAAAAGCGCCGCCGCCATGACGAGCCATGCCGCCATAGGTGTCGACAATGATTTTTCGGCCAGTCAGACCGCAGTCACCTACTGGGCCGCCAATAACAAAACGGCCGGTGGGGTTGATGTGGTACTGGGTGTCGGTGTTGAGCCATTCGGCCGGTAGAATAGGTTTGATAATTTCATCCATGACTGCTTCACGCAGTGCCTTGGTTTCAATCTCCGGGCCGTGCTGGGTAGACAGTACAA
>JAJRUN010000125.1 GCA_024277755.1 Gammaproteobacteria bacterium
CATTCACTGGCTCACTGGGGAAACGGAAGCACAACGACTCTTTCTAGCAGAAATGACGCAACTTCAAGACGCCTTAAATCAACAGTTATATCTAGGACTGACCGAACTCGAAACTCACTATGCCTACTATCCACCCGGCATGGGTTATCAAAAGCACCTGGACAGTTTTCAAAACAATAATCTGCGCCGCATCACCATTGTTGTCTATCTCAACGCTGACTGGCACGAGAAAGATGGTGGCGAACTTAATATTTATAATGGCGATAAAATTATAACCCGCGTCCAGCCACTGGGGGGCACGCTGGTCTGCTTTGTCAGCGAAGAGATTCCGCATCAGGTCGCTATCACCCGGCGCGAACGTTTTAGCATTGCCGGCTGGTTCAGGGTTAGAGATACAACAGCCCTAAGCTAATGCGGCTTGGGAATAATAATCCGTTTTTCGTATTTCCAGCTGGTGGCATAAAATGACTCGATCGAGTCTTTGACAATCTGCCGGGAAAAGGCGGAGTCGATCTTGAGCCAACGCTCGGCCAGTTCATCCGCTACCCCTCCCTCCTTAATTGATTCACGCAAAATATTTCGACGAATCTCAAACAGTTCAGGAGTGATGTACATGGCTCGATGTGCCATCTGCATTCCCTTGCCAAAATAAGGTCTGTCGCTGCCCATCTTTTCCGCCATGAACTGAGTCTGACGTGTCTCTATTGCGGTTTGATCATGCTCGGCAAAAAACTTTCCCAACCACGGGTGAACATAGACCTTGTCATAAAATATTTTATGTACATTCTGCAAGGTTGGCAGACCGCCAACCAGTTCAAACAATGTTTCTTTTTTCGCCACAGCCATCACTCTCTATTTTATTCATTTACTACACTTTTACATTAGCCTGCGAACGCCTGTGCCAGACCCTGAAAAGCATTAACACTATTAATATAAAACCATAAATACCGGGCTCTAGAATATCAGCCTTTACCACCCATAAATAATGCAACACACCCAGCACGGCACAAACAAACACCAGCTGGTGCAGTTTTAACCAGCGTGGCTTACCCATCAATTCAACCAGCTTATCTACCGAAGTAATTGCCAGAGGTATCAGTAAAACAAAGGCAGCAAAACCAACACTGATATAGGGACGCTTAATAATATCTTTATAGATTTCCGGCCAATCAAAATACTGGTCCAGAACGACATAGTTAGCCAGATGCAAACAGACATAAAAGAAACAAAACAGACCCAGCATACGCCGAAACCGGTTCAACCAGCGGGCATGAAACAGAATTGCCAATGGCGATACCGTGAGGGTAATCAGCAGAAAGCGCAGCGACCAGTCGCCGGTAATATGACTAATCTCCTCAATTGGGTTTGCCCCCAGCGCATCGGTATAGGCATCGTAGCCCAGCAATACCGCTGGCAACAGACAGACAACAAACAAAAGTGGTTTAAACAGCCAGGTTAGATACCACTTGAATGACATAACAATATTAAAAATTACGCTTCAGATTCATACCGCGATACATATGCGCCACTTCTTCGGCGTAACCATTAAACATTTGAGTTTTGCGCTTTCTGAACTCACCAATACGCCGTTCACGCGACTGACTCCAACGTGGATGATCCACCTCGGGATTGACGTTGGCGTAAAAACCATATTCGCCGGGGCCACTTAAATTCCAGGTGGTCCGTGGCTGTGTTTCACTAAAACGAATCTTGACGATGGATTTGATGCTCTTGAAGCCGTATTTCCATGGCAGTACCAACCGTAATGGCGCGCCATTCTGATTGGGTAAAACTTCGCCATATAAACCCACAGCCATCAAACTTAGAGGGTTCATTGCCTCATCCATACGCAGCGCCTCGATATAAGGCCAGTCCAGCACGCTGCGCTTTTGTCCGGGCATTTGCTGCGGATCATGAAGGGTTGTGAACTCAACATACCTGGCCTTTGAGGTCGGCTGCATTTGTTTGATCAGGTCAGCCAAGGGAAACCCTATCCATGGAATCACCATCGACCAGGCCTCAACGCAACGCAGCCGATAGATCCGCTCTTCAAAGGCATGAGGTTTCACCAGGTCTTCCAGCGCATACACCCCCGGCTTTGCACATTCGCCCGCCACAGTCACCGACCAGGGGTCTGTTTTCAAGCTGCCTGCATGGGCAGCAGGATCTTTTTTATCGGTACCAAATTCATAAAAATTGTTATAGCTGACCACATGTTTGCGCGCCGTCAATTCATCACTCAGTGAGCTATTCTCTTTTTGAAAGGGGTTAAGGTTCAAAGCTGCCATCGCCGAAAACGGCAGACTGAGTGTGGCTGCGGCAACCGAATAGCCAGCCGCCTTTTTGATGAACTGACGGCGCTGATCAAAGAGAGACTGCGGTGTGACCTCGCTCTCTTTCAGGTCTGATTTTTTCCCTATTTTTATTAACATAATCCCATCCTGAGATAATCAAAATCCAACAGAAGAACCACCGTCAACCATACACCCTTGATATAAAGCAGCCGCGTATCACCCAGCCAAGCCGGCTGATTCTCTTACCTTATCGACAAAAGCAGCGAATTCTTTCACGTGCGGTTGCGATCAATAACAAAAAAACCGCCAGCAACATGAACAATAAAAAAGCTGACACTGCGTTTTTCCGGGCTGCCTCGCCCGGCTAATGTCATCACCAGTTTTTTGACTGGCAGCAAACCACGACGCTCAATCCGCCTCTCACTCATAGATAACATGCTGACACGATAACCGCTGAGTCTGTACTGTTTAAGCAACCGCCGCCAATCACCCCTCGCCGCGATTCGCTGTGCGTCGGGTGATGCATATTGGTTTGGGATGAAATAGTGTAAAGCCACAATGGCTGCCGAGTCGCCATGACGATAGGCATTCGCCAGCGCGATGGCCAGGGCTTCCGGACTCTTCGCGCCAGCAGCCCAGGCAGAGGAGACCGGAAATAGGGCAATACTGGCCGTCAGAATGATCAATCGAATAAAAACCATCACCATTATAATAAGACCATAAAAAACCGCTCTGAGGCGGTTTCTTTCATCAACGGGCCAATGTTGGCAGATCGCCCCGGTCACCCATGGCATATTCCATAAAGAGGCGCTTTACCGGGGTCAGGCGATTGGTGGCATTGAGACCGACATTGCGTGCCAGTTTGAGCGGCTCCAGTGGCGAGCCAAACAGGCGTTTAAAACCATCCATCGACAGCATCATGGCGACATTCTGACCCTTACGCCAGCGCTCATAACGACGCAGATTTTGTAGCAAGCCGATATCACGGCGCATGGTATGACTGGCCAGAACGGTCTCAGCCAGTGCCGCAGCATCCAGCACACCGAGATTCACCCCCTGCCCCGCCAGCGGGTGGATGGCATGAGCGGCATCACCCACCAGGGCAATGCGCGGTTTGACATAGTCCAGCGTGTGTTGCAGGCACAGTGGAAACCGGCCGCGTTCACACACCCCGACCACCCGCCCCAGCTTATATTCAAACGCCTCACCCAACTGAAGCATAAACGGGGCATCGTTCATGGCCACCAATTCAGCCGCCTGTTCTGGCGTTGTCGACCAAACCACGCAGGAATAGTGCTCATGCATGGGCAAAAAAGCCAATGGCCCGTTCGGCAAAAACCGTTGCCAACAGGTGTGCTGATGAGATTGCTCGGTTTTAACGATGGCCATCACCGCATGCTGGTCGTAACCCCAACCCTTGGTCTGAATACCCGCCTGCTCCCGTACTGGCGATCGAGCACCATCCGCCCCCACCAGCAACTTGGTACGCAACTGCCTGCCATCTTCAAGACGAATGCAAACGTGATCCTGCTCGTCATGCCATTGCTGCCACCGCGCCGGAATCATTAACTCGATGTTTTCAAACTCAGCAGCCCGTTGCAGCAGCGCCGACTGAATAACACGATTTTCGACAATGCAGCCCAGCGATGGCTCACCCGCCTCGGCGGAATCAAAATGAACTATCCCGTCACCGGCAGCATCCCAGACGCGCATCTCGCCATAAGCTGTTACACGCTGGTCAACCATGCTCTGCCAGGCGCCAACATGATTAAACACCTTGCGACTGGCATGCGTAATGGCAGAAACACGCAAACCAATACTGTCCGCCGGCCAGTCTGTGGCCATCGGGTTGGCCTCCAGCACCGCAACACGCAGCGCTGAGCCGCCCAGACAGCAAGCCAGGGTCAAACCCACCATACCGCCACCCACGATGACTACATCATATTGCTCTGCCATACGCCCTTGCTTTTCAGTTTAAAGTTTCAAAATAATAGCACGCTCGTTTAAACCTAAGCCTTCAAAAAAACGCTGCTTAAACGCACCAGCATCGCCAACTAGCAACATAACAGACGGTTTATTTCCCTTACAAGAACACGGGAACATTAGAAACCCCTGTTAGAGAAAGGATCAACATGTTAGAATTCAACCTCTACTCGGCAAAGCAGTTGGTGATTAAGGAACTATGAAGCACGACGTTACAAGCCTCTTTCAGACAAAAAAAAGATATGTCTCGACGGAACGGATGACGTTAACAGTGTTTATACTGGGCTTCCTGCTGCCCCTGCAATCCAACGCCGAATTCAACCTGAACTTTGATCTTCAAAGCAGTGCCAACAGCGTCGGCGGCTGGGCCAACCAAAGCTGTAATGTCGGTGGCGGTGGGATGGGTGGGATGGGTGGGATGGGCAGGCTCGGCCCTGGTTGTGGTTCAGACTACTTCCGCCAGGAAGTCATTAATGATAATGGCACAGAGTATTATCGTGTTGTCGTCATAGACCGAACTGAAGACTTCGCACTGGAATACTACATGCGCACCGGTGGTTGCTGCTGGTGGGGTGGCGGTGGCGGTGGCATGGGCGGCGGTGGCATGGGTGGCATGGGCGGTGGCGGCACCCCCTATTCATCCAGTTACGGCACCAACACTGTCAATGACCGACTCGCCAATGCCTGGAAACCCCTGGCCACTGCCGCCGACTCAGGCAATGGTACTGGCAACCCGGCGCGTGTCTATATGCGCCAGACCAATAATGATGGCCAGATGAACCAGGAGTTCCTCAAGGATCGCGAGATAATGAAACCGCGCATCACCCAAGACATTAGCGACGGCTCAGTTCAACTGACATTTGATCTGGACATGAGCAATGGCAGCTATGCAAACTTCACTGCACCCAGCCTGTTCAACAACACCTTCACTTTAAGCGGGTTTGGTGGCGCTGACTTCGACATGACCAACAATGCCCCGCAAGCCAATGTTACCGCCGGCCAGTTCATCTACACCGATGGCAATGGCGATGGTGGCAGTAACGGAACTTATTCCTATGCTGGTGGTGATTTTGATGTCTACGCCGTTGACTGGCTAGCGTACTGTGACCCCAGCCAAAACTCGGACCATAACTGTAATTTCAGCAGAGGCGGTGGGGGTGGCATGGGCGGCATGGGCGGTGGCGGTGGCGGTGGCCGATAAGCGAAACAGGCTAAATTAATCCCCCCCCTGTAACGGTAATCCCATTGCCAGACGCGGCAACTTACCCGCCAACCCCATTGTCTGCTGGCTCAGCATACGTTTCAACGATGGCACCGTATCCACCGTAAACAGACCAATGTTACGTGCCAAGGCCACCGGTGCCAGCGGATTACTGAACAATCGCGCCAGACTATCAGTAAAACCAATCACCTTTTTATGATCCCAGTGACGCCAATCGGCATAGCGCTGCACCACCTCGTCAGCGCCAATATCCTCACCACTGGCAATGGCGGCGGCCAGCACATCAGCCAGCACCGCCACATCACGCTGACCCAGGTTAAAGCCCTGTCCGGCAATGGGGTGCAGGGTATGGGCAGCATTGCCAATCAGCGCTAAGCGTGGCCGAACCTGCTGTTTGGCCCGCATCAGCTTTAGCGGATAGGCATTCCGCCGCCCCACTTTTTCCAATTTGCCAAGCCGATAACCAAAGCGTGTTTGCAGTTCAGCCA
>JAJRUN010000126.1 GCA_024277755.1 Gammaproteobacteria bacterium
ACATAAATCGGCGCACCAAACAGCTCCAGGGCACGTTCAACAATGCCGATGGCACGGTCTACCCCGGCGCAAAAACCACGCGGGTTAGCAAGCAAAACTGACATAACAACCTTCCTTAATCTTGCGCCTTTTTGCGCCCTTTGAAACTGTCAATCACCAACATCACAGCTCCCAAAAAAATAGCTGAGTCGGCAATATTGAATGCTGGCCAATGACATGACACGGCACCGCTACCAAAAAATGGCAGACAGTCATCGGCCAGATAAAAGACATCAATAAAATCGACCACATCACCGAGATAAACACGATCGATTACATTACCGATGGCCCCACCCAAGATCAAAGACAAGGCAATCGCCAAACTCATTTCTGAGCGATTCAGCTTTCTCAACCAGTGAATAATGTACCCCGACACCAGCACGGCCAAAGTGATAAAAAACCAGCGCTGCCAACCACCCGAGCTGGCAAGAAAGCTAAATGCTGCGCCCGCGTTGTAAGACAGGGTAAAGTTCAGGCCGCTAAAGATTTCAACCGATCGATGCAGTTGCAACACACCATTAGCCCACAACTTGCTTGCTTGATCGAGCACAACCACCAAACCAGCCAACCATAACCAACGTAACATCACTCAGCTCCGCTTAGGCAAACCGGCGCGGTTCACCATCGCCCGCAACATTGTCAACACAACGGCCACATAACTCAGAATGCTCGGCATTGCCGCCAATGTCATCACTATGATGCCAGCAACGGACACATTTTCTGTGTTCTGATGCGGCAACAGCAATCCACAATTCGTCATTGGAGTCCAGTGTCAGGTGTACTGCTTCTTGTGGTACGACGGTGGTGTCATGTACACGTGCCGCCGAGGTGATCAAAACAAAACGCAACTCATTTCCCAGCTTTTCCAGCTGGGCCTTGATTTCGCTACCGCAATAAAGATCAATCTCGGCATCGAGAGAACCACCAATTTCACCGGCAACACGCAAGGCTTCCAACTGCTTCTTCACCACCTGACGCACCTGCAACACTTGTTGCCAGAAATCAGCACCAAATTCATCGTCACCCATTTGTGGTAATTCATACCAGCGACTCAGAAACACTGACTCACCACGCTCACCCGGAATATTGTTCCAGATTTCTTCACTAGTGAATGACAGAATCGGTGCCAGCCAACGCGTCATCGCCTCGATGATGTGATACATGGCGGTTTGGCATGAACGCCGAGCGACACTGTTTTCCTGTGTGGTGTACTGACGATCTTTGACAATATCAAGATAGAACCCACCCAAGTCCAAGGCACAAAAGTTATGCACCTTTTGATAAATATGGTGGAACTCATAACTGTCATAGGCCTCTTTAACCTCTTCCTGCAAGGCACGGGCACGATCAACAAGCCAGCGATCCAGCGCCAGCATTTCACCCGCTGGCAAGGCATCTGTCGCCGGATCAAAGCCATTCAGGTTGGCCAGCAAAAAGCGCGTGGTGTTACGCATGCGGCGATAGGTATCAGCAGCACGTTTGAGGATCTCATCCGAGACCGTCATCTCGGCACGGTAATCGGTCCCGGCCACCCACAGACGCAGGATGTCTGCCCCCAGAGAATTGGCTACTTTCTGCGGCGCAACCACATTGCCCTTGGACTTGGACATCTTCTGGCCCTTGGCATCCACCGTAAAACCGTGAGTCAAAACAGACGTGTATGCGGCCTCACCACGCATGGCCACCGCTGTCAGCAGCGATGACTGGAACCAGCCACGATGTTGATCGGAACCTTCCAGATACAGATCCGCGGGCAAGCCTAAACCTTCACGACGCTCCAATACCGCCGCGTGAGAGACCCCCGAATCAAACCAGACATCCAGAGTATCGCTTACCTTGTCGTACTGCGCCGCTTCATCACCCAGCAACTCACTGGCATCCATTTCAAACCAGCCATCAACCCCCGTCTTCTCGATGCGCTGCGCAATTTCTTCGATTAGTTCTTGAGTACGCGGGTGCAGTTCAGCTGTTTCTTTGTGTACAAACAAGGCGATAGGCACTCCCCAGGTACGTTGACGCGAAACACACCAATCAGGACGCTTCTCAACCATACCCTCAATACGTGCCTGACCCCACTCAGGCAACCACTGCACAGCCTTGATCGCCGTCATAGCCTGATCGCGCAAATTATTCTGATCCATACTGATAAACCACTGCGGCGTGGCGCGAAAGATGATCGGCGTTTTGTGACGCCAGCAGTGCGGATAACTGTGGCGCAAGGCCATGGCACGTACCAGCTTGCCCTTACTCTGCAACACCTCAAGCACGGAGTCGTTGGCCTTGAAAACATGCTCACCTGCAAACAGCTCGGTGTTGGGCAGAAACTTGCCATCACCACCGACCGGATTATCAATCTTCAGGCCGTAACGTGTACCCACCACGTAATCGTCCTGGCCATGCCCGGGAGCGGTGTGCACCGCACCAGTACCGGCTTCAGTGGTGACGTGATCACCAAGCACAACCGGCACTTCCCGGTCATAAAAAGGATGCGCCAATTCCAGGCCTTCCAACGCAGAACCCTTGCAATAGGCAACCACGCGATAGTCGTTAATCTCATAACGACCCATGGTGTCTTTGACCATTGCCTCTGCCATCAACAAACGCTCAACCCCGTGTTCGCCTTCACATTGAATCAAGGCGTACTCCAGTTCAGGGTTTAAACACACCGCCTGATTGGCAGGCAGTGTCCACGGGGTGGTGGTCCAGATCACCACCGAGACTGGCCCCTCGCCTTCATGATCTTCAACGTGGTGGCAACGCTGCATAAATGCCTCGTCATCCAGCACCGAAAAACGCACATCGATGGCAGGCGAGGTCTTATCTTCGTATTCAACCTCGGCCTCCGCCAGGGCTGAGCCACAATCAACACACCAGTGCACCGGCTTGCTGCCCTTGTGCAGGTGACCGTTTTCGACGATGCGACCAAGACTGCGAACAATGTCAGCCTCGAACTGAAAATCCATGGTCAGGTAGGGATTATCCCAATCAGCAACCACCCCCAGACGCTTGAAATCCTCGCGCTGCTGATCCACCTGTCTGGCAGCATATTCGCGACATTTTTTACGAAAGGTGGCAGCATCAACCTTGTGACCGGCCTTGCCAACTTTCTTTTCCACCTGCAATTCAATCGGCAGGCCATGACAGTCCCAACCTGGCACATAAGGGGCATCAAAACCACTCATTGTTTTTGACTTAACGATAATATCCTTCAGCACCTTATTGACCGCGTGACCAATGTGGATCTGGCCATTGGCGTAAGGCGGGCCATCATGAAGAGTGAACTTATTACGCCCTTCGCCCTGCGCTCGCAACTTGCCATACAGATCCATATCCAGCCACTGCTTGACCATATTGGGTTCACGATTGGCCAGATTGGCCTTCATCGGAAATGCCGTCTTGGGCAGGTTCAAAGTATGTTTGTAATCAGCCATGTTTTACTCTAAATAATCGTTAAAAAATCATTGCCACGAAGTTCACGAAGGGATTCAAAACAACAAGCCCCATACGATCACATTACCTCTTCTTCGTAACCTTCGTGTTCTTCGTGGTAAAAAATTCCACCTCTACCTTTGTGCGAAAAACTTACGTGCAGCTTTACCATCCAGACCAATCTGTTGCTTCAACGCATCGAATGAGGCAAAGCGCACTTCGTCTCGCAATTTGTGCAAAAAAACCACTTCCACATAACGGCCATAGATGTCGCCGTCAAAGTCAAACAGGTGCACCTCCAGCAGACTGCGGCGGCCATCCACCGTCGGCCTCACGCCAACATTGGCAACACCGGCCACCGGCTCGCCATCAATGCCAAACATCTCTACCGCAAACACACCCCGCACAGGTGTCGCCTGCCTGTGCAGATGAATATTGGCAGTGGGGAAACCCAACTCACGACCACGCTTATCACCATGCGCCACCCGGCCACTCATGCGATAACTTCGGCCCAGCAGCTTTTCTGCCGTGGTCACGGCCCCCTGGGCCAGCGCCTCGCGCACCCGGGTACTGCTGACACGCTCACCATCCACCTGAAAGCTGTGCATGTTCACCACTTGAAAACCATATTTTTCACCAGCCGCCTTGAGCATGGCAAAATCACCCTGGCGTTGAAAACCAAAGCGGAAATCATCACCCACCACCAGATAACGCACATCCAGCCCATCAACCAGCAGTTGGCGAATAAAATCATCAGCCGACAACCTGGCCAGACGGTTTCTGAATGTCAAACACAATACCCGGTCAATTGAATAACGCCGCAATGCCTGCAATTTCTCTCGCAAGCGCGTCAAACGTGGAGCCTCAGTCGCAGCACCAAAAAACTCTTGCGGCTGTGGTTCAAAACTCACCACCACTGTCGGCAGATTCAAGCGTCCGGCAGCCTCGGCCAACTGCCCCAAAACCGCCTGATGCCCGAGATGAACACCATCGAAATTACCAATCGTAGCAACACAACCACGATGACGTGGTCGCAGATTATGAAAACCGCGAATTAGCTCCATCTTAGACTTGACTCACCAGGCGCTAACAGCGCAAAGGAACTTATTATAAAACACCTTATATAATTGTCATGGAATTAAGCACCCTTTTGCTGCCAAAGCTGACGAAACTTAACCCCGCCCAGTAGTAACACAGCAAAATAGAGCACACCACCGGCTGCCACCCACAACAACAGCTGCATACTCCGTTGCCAACCATTCCATGCGAACCAGGTTTGCAAGTCACCCGCACCCCACCACAACAGAGCAGCCATCGCTAGATTGGCCACCAACACCTGCAACATCAACGTTAACCAACCTGCCACAGGGCGATAAACCCCTTCACGACGCAACACACGAAACAACAGATAGGCATTGAGAAATGCCGATAACGATGTCGCCAGTGCCAGGCCGGCGTGGGCCAATGGAAAAACCAGAATCAGGTTCATTATCATATTACTGACCATAGCAATAATACCTATCTTCACCGGCGTCTTGGTGTCCTGACGGGCATAAAAGCCTGGTGCCAACACCTTTACCAGAATAAACCCCATCAGACCGATGGAATATGCCATCAGACTGCGGGCCGCCATTTCAACATCGTGCTGACTGAATTCCCCGTACTGAAACAAGGTGGCCAACATCGGCCCCGCTAACAAAAACAAGCCCACCATGGCAGGCGTACCTACAATCAGCACCCAACGCAACGCCCAATCCAGTGTTCGGGAAAAGGCCTCAGGGGAAGCCGCCGCATGTTGCCGAGAAAGACTGGGCAGAATCACCGTGGCCAGGGCGATGCCAAACACGCCGAGAGGAAACTCCACCAAACGATCAGAGAAATAGAGCCAGGTCACACTGCCCGTCACTAGAAACGAAGCGATCAACGTATCCAGCAATAAATTAATCTGCGCCACCGATGAACCAAAAATAGCAGGGATCATCAATGTTTTTATCTTCTGCACACCTTCGCTTTTTCGATTGAAATGCGGTCGTGGCAGCAATTTCAATTTGGCCAGAAAGGGGAACTGAAACAACAGTTGCGCAATACCGGCAAAAAACACCCCCCAGGCCAGGGCCATAATCGGCTCATCCATCTGCGGTGCCAGCCACAGAGCACAGCTTATCAATACCAGATTCAGCAATACTGGCGTAAAGGCTGGCACCCCAAAACGACCATAAGTATTAAGAATACCGCCAGCAAATGCAGTCAACGAGATAAAAAAGATATAGGGGAAGGTCAACCTAAGCATCTCGGTGGCCAGATCATACTTGCCTGGCTCATCAAGAAAACCTGGTGCAAAGATGGCAATCAGCACCGGCGCTGCCAACACACCGATAATGGTAATCAACAGTAATACGGCACCGAAGGTGCCCGCCACATCATCGGTGAGACGTTTTATTTCATCGTGCTGACGCTGAGTCTTGTATTCCGATAAGACCGGCACAAAGGACTGGGCAAAGGCACCTTCAGCAAACAGGCGGCGCATAAAATTCGGGATCTTAAAGGCAACAAAAAAGGCATCGGTGCCCATACCCGCACCAAAGATACGTGCCACCACCATGTCGCGGATAAACCCCAGAATCCTCGACAGCAAGGTCATGCCACTCACTGTCACCGTCGATTTGACCAGCCTTTTAGTCATAAGTCCCTGTTTTTATTATTTTCTATACCTATTCCGGATTCTACCCGTTCTACCTGAAAAACACACAGACACTGTTTTCAATAGTTATCAGCAACTCATTGCCACACTAGCGCCAAGAAATATAATTCCAGGTTGACAATCGGACGCCCATCAGGCATATTTACGCGCCTCTGAGGCCTCACCGATGTTGTGGGGCGGATTGAATGAATATTTAGAATTTTTAGGAGCCCTACCTTGGCTAACACTGCACAAGCTAAAAAACGCGCCCGTCAGGCTGAAAGAAGCCGTCAACACAACGCTGGCCTGCGTTCCAAGCTGCGTACCAACATCAAGAACACTATTAAGGCAATTGAAGCGGGTGACAAGGAAGCGGCACAAGCCGCCTACACCGCTGCTGCACCGGTTATCGACAACATGGCAGGCAAAGGCATTATCCACGCCAACAAAGCTGCCCGTCATAAAAGCCGCTTGAACAGCCACATCAAAGCGATGGCCTAAAGCCTTGAAGCAGAAATAAAGAAACCGGCTTCTAGCCGGTTTTTTATTGATTCTAATTCAGGATGATGTAAAAGCATAACTCTCAACTATCAAAATCAGATCAGCACCAAATTATCTCTATGGATCAGTTCCGACTCATCCACATACCCCAGAATCGACTCAATCCTATCGCTAGACTGCCCCATAATCCTACGCGCATCATCAGCATCATAATTTACCAGGCCACGAGCAATCTCTCTATCGTCAGGCCCGACGCAGGCAACCACCTCACCACGACTAAAACCACCCTCAACAGCTGTTACACCAACAGACAATAAACTTCGACCAGAATCACACAAGACCTTTACCGCCCCCTCATCCAACACCAGCTTGCCACGCAATTGCATATGCCCGGCCAACCACTGCTTGCGCGCCACCAAAGGCCGCTTTCCTGGTGTAATCAGAGTACCAACCTCTTCACCAGCAGCTATTTTTTGCAACACACCAAGCTCTCGCCCAGAGGCAATTAAAGTAGCCGCGCCAGAACGGGCAGCACGCTCAGCTGCACGCACCTTGGTCAGCATGCCGCCTCGACCAAGCGAGCCTACACCACCGCCAGCAGCCATCTTCTCCAACTCGGAATCACCCGCCAGACGCTGACGAATCATGACAGCACCCGGATTTTGACGCGGGTCAGAATCATACATCCCCGATTGATCAGTCAACAACACCACCAGCTCCGCCTCAATCAGATTACCCACCAACGCAGCTAACGTGTCGTTATCGCCAAAACAGATCTCGTCCACAGCAACTGTGTCGTTCTCATTCACCACTGGCACCACTCCCAGATCAAGTAGCGTACGCAGGGTACTGCGGGCATTGAGATAACGACGCCGATCAACCAAATCTTCATGTGTCAGCAACACCTGGGCGGTGTGGACGTCATATTGTTGAAAACGGGACTCATAAGCCTGCACCAAACCCATCTGACCGATGGCAGCGGCAGCCTGGAGTTTATAAATCGCATGAGGACGTTTGCTCCAACCAAGGCGCTTCATGCCTTCAGCCACAGCACCGGATGAAACCAATACCAGCTGAATACCCTGCTGGCGCAACGTCGCGATCTGATCCACCCAGGCATCAATCAATTCATAATTCAAGCCTTGACCATCATTGGTCACCAGCGAACTACCGACCTTGACCACCCAGCGTTTTGATTGACCCAGTTGTTGGCGTAGCGTCATAAAATTCTATATAAAATAAGGAAAAATCAACCCTATTGTCGCGCGTCAATCGTCGCTTGTCACCGGGTGTTGCTCAAGATATTCCATAAGCTGGTAGACCAAGGGCTTGGTATTGGTCTTATTGATAGCCGCAATCTTGAAAACCGGCCCCTGCCAATCAAGACCATCAATAATCGCCTGGCAACGCCGCTCACTCTCATCCTCAGGCAGTAAATCAATCTTATTCAGCACCAACCAGCGCGGCCGACTGGCCAGGTCAGCACTGTATTTTTCCAGCTCCCGTGCAATCAGACGCACATTCTCAACCGGGTCACTCTCATCAAAAGGAGCCACATCCACCAGATGCAACAGCAGACGCGTACGAGTGAGGTGTTTGAGAAACTGAATCCCCAAGCCTGCACCTTCAGCCGCCCCTTCAATCACACCCGGAATATCAGCAATAACAAAGCTGCGCTCGTAATCAACACTGACTACCCCAAGATTGGGATTAAGCGTAGTAAAGGGATAATCCCCCACCTTCGGGCGCGCCGAAGAAACCGAACGGATAAAGGTCGACTTACCCGCATTGGGCAGCCCCAACAGACCAATATCGGCCAACAGTTTTAACTCCAGCCGCAGCCAGCGCACATCTCCAAGCGTACCCGAGGTGGCCTGGCGTGGGGCGCGATTAGTGCTGCTTTTGAAACGGGCATTCCCCAAGCCATGAAAACCACCCTGAGCAACCAACAACCTCTGATCATGCTCAACCAGGTCACCCATCTGCTCATCGGTGTCATCATCAATTATCAAAGTACCTATAGGCACCCGAATAACCAGATCATCGCCACTTTTGCCGGTGCAATCACTGCCCAT
Organism: Gammaproteobacteria bacterium; assembly: GCA_024277755.1. Taxonomy (GTDB): domain Bacteria; phylum Pseudomonadota; class Gammaproteobacteria; order Tenderiales; family Tenderiaceae; genus Tenderia. The sequence goes on from JAJRUN010000126.1 coordinate 8,725, forward strand.
ACCGTTCTGGCCACGCGTGGCACGGTAATCACGCTTGAAACGAAAATCCACCAAGGTATTAATGTTCTCGTCAGCAAGCAGATAGACACTGCCACCGTCACCGGCATCACCGCCATTAGGCCCACCAAAAGGGATAAATTTTTCGCGACGAAAGCTGACACAGCCGTTTCCGCCATCACCTGCCTGCACCCGAATCCTTGCTTCATCAATGAATTTCATAAGCTAATACCATTCGCCCTATAAACAAAAAGCCCCGTCACTGACGGGGCCTTGTTAGCGCAACTCTGTAATGCGTTTAAGCAGTAACCGGAACTACGCGCACTGTCTTGCGGTTTTTAGGGCCTTTAACTTCAAAGACCACTTCGCCATCAACCTTGGAAAACAAAGTGTGGTCATGACCACAACCAACATTTACTCCAGGGTGGAAGCGTGTGCCGCGCTGACGCACAATGATGCTACCGGCGCTGATCACTTGACCACCATAGGCTTTTACACCAAGGCGTTTACTTTCGGAATCGCGACCGTTACGAGTACTACCACCAGCTTTCTTATGTGCCATTTCTAAATACCTCTTCTAACGAACCGACTTAACCAGCGATACCAGTAATTTTCAGTTCAGTATAATTCTGACGATGTCCCATTTGCTTGCGCGAATGTTTACGACGACGAAACTTGATGATTTTGATCTTATCGCCGCGACCGTGCGCAGCAACAGTAGCAGTGACCTTGCCGCCGTCAACATAAGGGGCGCCAACCTTGACGTCATCGCCGTTAGTGACCATCAAGACCTTATCAATCTCAACCACACCACCTTCTTCTACGGGTAAACTCTCAACACGAACCACGTCGCCTTCTGCTACGCGATACTGTTTGCCACCGGTTACTATGACAGCATACATGCCGTTTTCTCCAAACCTTGTTTAAGTCCCCGCGACAGCGCCGAGACCAGATAAATCCAAAAGAGGCCGAATTTTAACGCCTGATTAGTCCGGCGTCAAACACAGTTTAAGTAAATAAGCACTTGTAAGGGTACATTATTCACTACTAAAATGGTCGACCTATGCAGAACACTCATAATAAAGCCTCTGTAGAGGCCTCCCCAAACGACTTTAACATGCAAACCATCGTCGACCTGACCAAGGGCGACATGGACGCAGTCAATGGCGTCATCCAGACTCGCTTGCATTCTGAGGTTGCCCTGATCAACCAGCTCGGCCACTACATTATAAACAGTGGCGGCAAACGCCTGCGGCCCCTGCTAGCCCTGTTAACGGCCAAGGCCTTTGATTACAAAGGCAAACAACATGTTGAAATTGCCGCAATAATCGAATTCATTCATACCGCCACCCTGCTTCATGACGATGTTGTTGATGGTTCCGAAATGCGTCGTGGCCAAGATACAGCCAACAATATTTGGGGCAATGAAGCCAGCGTTCTGGTGGGAGATTTTCTCTACTCACGCGCCTTTGAGATGATGGTTGACATCAAAAACATGCGTGTGATGGAGATCCTTGCTCACGCCACCAACACCATTGCCGAGGGTGAGGTGCTGCAACTACTCAATTGTCACGACCCTGACACCACCGAGGAACGCTACCTGGAAGTCATTCACTCCAAGACAGCCAAATTATTTGAGGCCGCCACCCGACTAGGTGCCATCATCAGCAACAGGCCCGAAGCGGAAGAAAAGGCCATGGCTGCCTATGGCATGCACTTGGGCACTGCCTTTCAACTGGTGGACGATGTGCTCGATTACAGCTCCAGCGCAGCAGAAATAGGTAAAAACATCGGTGACGATCTGGCTGAAGGCAAGCCCACACTACCGTTGATTCACGCCATGCGTACCGGCTCGACCAAGCAGGCGCAAGTCATTCGCAGCGCTATCGAAAATGGTGGCAGAGAGCAGATCGAGGCCGTGATCGAGGCCGTCAACGCAACGGGGGCTATCACCTATACCGCAGCGATGGCTCGCCATGAAGCTAATTTAGCCATCAAAGCCCTGGCGGACATTCATCCCAGTCGATATAAAGATGCCTTACTCGCGTTAGCAGATTTTTCAGTTAACAGGACACATTAACTTTAGCGGAGTGCAGTTCAGCCTGGCAGGGCACTGCCTTCGGGCGGCATCAGGGGTCGGAGGCTCACCCATGGGCACTACGAAAGCCCTTTCACTCCGAGCAACGACTACTACGGTTTTTCATCCTCATGCATAGCCGTTTCCATTGCCGCCACAAGGGCGTCTACATCTACCGGCTTGGTGAGATAGTCAACAAAACCCAACGCCTTGCCTCGCTCCAGATCCCGACTCATCGCATTGGCACTGATCGCAATCACAGGAATCCCCCGAGTCTCTTCAAACGCCTGCAATCTGAAAAAGGCCGTAAACCCATCCATCCCTGGCAGATTGATATCCATTAAGATCAGCTCAGGACGATGCAAGCGGGCCAACTCTATTCCCAGTATAGCGTCATGGGCCGACAGTAATGCATAGGGCGTACAAAGCTCAATCACCCGCTCCACCAGACGTAGATTTGCCGGGTTATCCTCGATGTAAAGCACGGTTGCCTGATTAGTTTTATCAACCTGTTCGACTGACTCTAGGCCTGATTGACAAGCCAAATCAGAAGCTTCCTGCTTCGGGACAGATGCGCCACGCTCAACCTCAACCCAAAAGGTACTGCCCTTACCCGGAGCACTTTCAACACCAATGGCTCCCCCCATCGCTTCAGTCAGGCGTTTGGATATCACCAAACCAATACCGGTTCCATCCACACCACTCGTCTCTGCACCTAGACGTTCAAAAGGGACAAACAGGCGCTGTTGCTGTTCTTCACTCAAGCCGATTCCGGTGTCGGTAACAGAAAACCGCAAACGTCCTGATGCTTGCATTTCACAATGCAGACTTACCTTGCCACCTGGCTGATTATACTTGATGGCATTAGACAGCAGATTAACCAACACCTGTTTGAAACGGGTGAAGTCGACATAAATCACTGCCTCTGTGCTTTTACAACATGGCTCACTCAGTTCTATCTCATGGTTCTTTGCCAGCGGGCGTACCAATGCAAGGCTTTCACTGCATATCCTGCTGCATAATACGTCTTCGAGCATCAAATCCAGCTTGCCTGACTCAACCCTGGATAAATCCAACACCTCATTGATAAGTTCAAGCAGGTGATCCCCTGCCCGCATAATCTCGGCAATATGTTCTCTGTTTTCCGGGTCATCAATTTCCAATTCAAGCAGCTGGGAAAACCCCAGAATGGCATTCATCGGCGTGCGTAATTCATGACTCATTCGCGACAAAAATTCAGACTTGGCCTGGCTGGCCTTTTCAGCCTCTTCACGCGTATCAACAAGCCCCTGGTGCACAGACTGCAAATCTCGCCGCATCGCCTCGAAGCCCCGGGTAAGATGGCCAATCTCATCATTAGAGAACTCTGGTAGCTGGACATCAAAATCCCCCTCAGCCATGTGGCTTGCGGCCTTCTCAAGCCTCAACAGTGGTCGTCGAATCTGACGTTCCTGGAACAACACCCCTGCCGCTAACAAAACCAGCAACACCAACAATAGCAACAGTTCTATATTGTGCATCTGAGCCAAGGCATTCAAATACTCAGCTTCAAGATCCACCACCAAACTGATATCGGCAACCCTCTCCCCCCCCCATACCAAGGGGTGATTTAACCGGACAAGAAACCCACCCTTTGGCTGCGGACGCGCAATTAAAGGATAAAGCCGTTTACCATCCGGCTTACGCAACTCAAGCCAAACCCAAACACCTTGCCGCGCTTCCATCTGACGATCCAGAATGGCGTACATTGCCGCCAAATCACCGCGTAACAAAACTCGCGCCACCCCCGACTCCATCGCCCCCAGTATCTGATGTTCCCGCCCAACACCTACCTCCTTCTCCCCCGCCAGTATTTGCGGCACGATATAGAAATGAATCACCAGCATCAAAATGGTGAAAGCAAGCACAATTGGCCATAATAATTTAGAACGTATCCCCATCTCTCAATCGCTATTCAAAACGCTCCAAGCCCATTTCATCCAATCGCTGATAATCCTCGGTTTTGGCCACACCTATTTCTGTAATCGGCACCGCAGATAAAAGCTCACGCCCGACAGCATCCTGCCCCATCGCCAGCATCACATCCAAAAGCTGTTGCCGTATTTGATCAGAGACCCGACGATGCACCACAACTGGGTGTGACGGAACCGAATCGGTTTTATAAATAACCTTTAATCGACCACGCAGTGCTTCAGACTGCTGGCTTAAGGTCTTCTGCACCCCGCCCCCGGCAACCACCTCAGCCAATGCCACATTTAGATATACTGAACTATGTGACAGCACAAAACGCGGTATCACCTCAACACCATAACGTTCATACAACTCTGCCCGTACCAGCAAAGTCGCCCCCAATGCCTTTGGCGCGGGAAAGGCAACCACTTGATTATTTAATCGTTCAACTGAATCAATCGAACTATTGCCTGGCACCACAACAACACCATAAAGGTTTTGACTAACATCACGAACCAGCGGCTGATAACCCTGACGCATGCCAACCTTTACCACCTGGTATGGATTGATATAGGCTAAATCGTATTCACCCTGAATCAGGTCACGTTCAAACGCGGGAATAGTCGCCGCGCCGCGCAAAACAAATTTGATCCCGGTTCGTCTTTCCATTTCATCGAGGATCGGACGCCAGACAACCTGGATACGAGAGATATCAAATTGAGGCACCACCCCCACGGTTAACACCTTTAGGCCAGCCTCAGACGCCGCAAACACAGGCACAACAAACATCGACACCAGGCATATTAATCCTGCGGCAATCAAAGAACGACGATAGGAAATTATTTTCCACATACGACTTTATACCTTACAAACCTTAGTTGAGCATTATCTTCGCATACACATCAAAAAGGGAAACACTTGATTACCTGAAAAACCCACTTGGGATATACTCAAGGCACATTCAGGGGTTTAATCTCAAAATTTAAGCCTCTCAACCAGAACTACCACACAACCTCAAAGTGCTCATGATATTTCGTCTACTCATCGCAATAGTTTTAATCGCCCTGGGCTTTTTCCTGATAAGACGCCTGCGCCTACACCTGCGTCAAGACAAAAAAAACAAACTCGAACAAAACAACCAGTACCAAGAAACCATCTGCTGCAAACAGTGCGGCTTACGCCTGCCCAAATCTGAGGCCATCGAAAAGAATGGCGTATTTTATTGCAGCGAAGAACACACAGAAAAATAAACCGCCCACAACTACAACTCCCAACAAAACTACCGATACAAAATAGACAGCCCCACAAACTATTTTCTAACCTCGGTAGTGTTGATGCAAAACCCGGCAGTTGACATAAACAATCCACCTTCGCGCCAAACCTGGCGACCACTACACCTGTTTAATCTCTATCGCCTGGTGATTGCCGGCTTATTTGCCGTCTTTGCCTTTTCTGACCTCAACCTCAAATCATTTGGCGAATACAACCCCACACTATTTAAATGGATAGCTGCCCTCTATTTACTGGTCTGTCTGGCTAACGCCTTCACCATTCAGCTACGCAAACCCAGCTTTGCTGTCCAGATCCACACCCAGGTTATCATCGACATTATCGCCATCACCCTGTTCATGCACGCCAGTGGCGGGGTGCAAAGCGGCCTGGGCATGCTGATCATTGTCGCTGTCGCCAGCGGCAGCATCTTAATGGCCGGTCGAGCGGCCATGGTCTTTGCTGCCTTTGCCAGTCTGCTGATATTGATTGAACATACTTTCACGCAGTTGAGCAACACATTAACCACCGCCGCCTACACCCAAACCGGCCTGCTTGGGGCTGCCTTTTTTGCCACCGCCTTGCTGGCCCATGTTCTGGCAAAACAAATCAAGGAAAGTGAAAACCTGGCGGCCAGGCGCGGCATTGACCTGGCTAACATGGAACAACTCACACGCTATATCATCCAGCAGATGCAAACCGGCGTAGCCGTGATCGACAGCAAAGCCCGGTTATGGCAAATCAATGAATCCGCACAAAAGTTATTAAATATTTCACCCCCGGCACAAAAAACACCGCTCACCGATATCTGCCCCGAGCTGGCATTTCAACAACGACTTTGGCAAAAAGATCCAACATCCCCCAGTCACCGCTTCAATCCCGCTAACAGCGACACCGAAGTACTTCCCCACTTTGCCAGGCTGGGCGACGGCAATGACACCCTGATCTTTATCGAAGACACCGCCACCATGCGCCAACAGGCACAACAGCTCAAGCTCGCCTCACTCGGCCGCCTGGTCAGCAGTATTGCCCATGAAATCCGCAACCCACTCAGCGCCATCAGCCATGCCAACCAGCTTATGGCTGAATCAGAAAACCTCGGCCAACACGATATCCGTCTGACCGAAATCATCCACACCAACAGCCAGCGTATGAATGGCATCATCGAAAACATCCTGCAAATGGGACGACGTGACCAGACCCTGATCGAAAAAATCCAACTCAAACCCTGGTTAGAAGAATTCATCGATGAATTTTGTCGCAGCCAACAGATTGCCGCTGAACTGATCGCCTTAACTGTCGAACCCGCCGATCTAAGCACCGAATTTGATAGCAGTCAGCTGCACCAGATACTCAGCAACCTGTGCCACAACGGTGTCCGCCACAGTCTGTCACACTCAGGGGCAGCCTGCCTGACACTCAAAGCCAGCCACAAACAAGACAATCCAACCCCCTATCTCGACATCATCGACTGCGGCCCCGGCATTAGCGACGGCAATGCCGAACACCTGTTTGAGCCCTTTTTCACCACCGAAAAAACCGGCACCGGCCTCGGCCTCTATATTGCGAAAGAATTGTGTGAATGCAACCACGCTCATCTAAATTATTTTCCGGCCGACAATGGTGGCAGCTGTTTTCGCATCACCTTTGCCGACCCAAGACGACGGAGAACTAACTAGTGCCCGCGCCAATCAAAGCCAAAGCCATTGCCCTGGCCGTCGACGACGAAGCAGATATTCTCGAATTAATCGAGATAACCCTCGAACGCATGGACATTATTGTTCACACCGCCACCACCATCAAAGCCGCAAAAAAACAGCTGGCCTGCCACGAATATGATCTATGCCTCACTGACATGCGTCTGCCCGATGGTGACGGCCTGATGTTGATCAAACATATTCAACAACACCACAGCAACACCCCGGTTGCCATGATCACCGCCCATGGCAACATGGAGGCCGCCATCGCCGCCCTCAAATCCGGTGCCTATGACTTTGTCTCCAAACCCGTCGACTTGAAAGTGCTGCGCAACCTGGTGAACACCGCACTGAAACTGAAGCACAGCGCAGACAATCCGACTGAACGGCGCAGCCGCGACACCCTGCTTGGCGATTCCGAACAGATGCGCAAAATTCGCAACAAAATCGCCAAGCTCGCCCGCAGCCAGGCTCCCATCTATATAAGTGGCGCATCGGGCAGCGGCAAAGAGCTGGTGGCCCGCCTCATCCATGAAAAGGGGCCACGCGCAGATAGCCCCTTCATCCCCGTCAACTGTGGCGCCATCCCCGAGACCCTGATGGAAAGCGAATTCTTTGGTCACACAAAAGGCAGCTTCACCGGCGCCAACACAGACAAGGCCGGACTATTCCAGGCCGCCGACGGCGGTACCCTGTTTCTCGATGAGGTCGCTGACCTGCCGCTGCACATGCAGGTCAAGCTGCTGCGTTCGATCCAGGAAAAGTCCGTCCGCGCGGTGGGCGCCCAAACAGAAGCCCCCGTCGACGTGCGCATATTAAGCGCCACTCATAAAGACCTCAGCAAACTCGTGGATGAAGGCGAGTTCCGCCAGGATCTTTTCTACCGCATCAATGTCATTGAGCTGAAAGTCCCCAGCCTGTGCCAGCGCCGTGACGATATTCCGCAACTGGCTGAATATTTTCTTACCAACATCGCCACCCAGGCCCGGCTGGACAAACCCAAACTATCCAAACAGGCCTTGGCAGCATTGTGCAATTACAGCTTTCCCGGCAACGTTCGCGAACTGGAAAACACCCTCGAACGTGCCTTCACACTCTGTGAAGACGACATCATAGAGGAGGAAGACCTGCAGCTGCCGGCAATGATAAAAAACGATTCCACTGATGTTTCTAGCGTAACCGACACCGAACAGCCCCTCGACTCATATCTTGGCGAACAGGAAAAAGAAGCCATTCAACAGGCCCTGCAACAAAGCAAATACAACAAAACTGCTGCCGCCAAATTACTTGGCATCTCATTTCGACAACTGCGCTATCGCCTGAAAAAGCTTGGCATTGACTAAACAGCCCTAAACACGTCACAAAGTGACAAAAAGTGTCAGTCACACACATATAAACACCCCGTACAGCACCCCCCCCCTCGGGCCAGACACAGACAATCCCCCTCTAAACCTTTTTTCAGCCCCAAAAAATGTGACATAATGCACATTCCACCAAGGAAGGACGGGCAAAAACACTTCAACACCCTCCTCTTCTGGCTTTTGGCACGGGACGTGCAATACAACTACCGAGACAAAAAACTTCTCAGGACATTAAAGTCTGAAAACGACAGACCGATATGAATAGCGAAGGACATTTTGACTGGGTTCTTAACTGATAAACAAACTGCTTAGGCACGAGGAGAAACATCATGAAAAAAGTACAACAAGGTTTTACACTGATTGAGCTGATGATCGTAGTAGCAATCATCGGTATTTTGGCAGCGGTAGCGATTCCTGCTTATCAGGATTATACGGTTAAGGCGAAGGTGAGCGAAGCAACCGGCATCTCTTCACCTGCCCGTACCGCCATTGGCCTGGCATGTAGTGAAGGCAATCTAAACGGCATAACTCACACTGGCTTGGGGCTTGGCACCAAAACAGACTACAGCGGCACCTATGTGACTAGCGTACTAGCTGCCGGCACCAGCGCTACAGCAGGGACTGTTACTGTCGACATGAAAGCCATTGGTAGTTCTGTTGCTTCTGGCGATGATGTTGTCTACACAGCTGCTTGTGGTCCCGGTGGTGTTAAATGGACTATCACTGGCACAGGCAAACTGGCTGCCTCTGGCGCTTCAAAAGGTAAATATCTGCCTAAGCAATAAGTTATCTAGCATAACAACAAATGAAGAGGAGGCCTTGGCCTCCTCTTTTCATTTCAAGACGCAATATACTACATAGCACCAAGGCACACACGTGAACAGGCCCACCAAAAAACATCGCTACAGCCTACTAATCCTAATCATACTGACCTGTTTAGCCTACCTACCCGGACTTAGCAATTTTATGCTCTCCGACGATATCCCAAATATCGCCAACAACCACGCAATCCAAATAGAAACACTCGACAGTAATAGCCTATTAACAGCTGCTAGCGCCAATGACAGTGGCCCACTAAAACGCCCACTTTCAAGTCTCAGCTTTGGTTTAAACTACTACTACTCTGGCAAACAGCTAGATGCATCAGATTTCAAAATAACAAACCTGGCAATTCACATTATCAATGGGATTCTAATTTATATAATTGCCTTATATTTAATAAAAGCGCTAAACATTCCAGCAAGAATCACATTACCCGAAAAACCATTAGCCCTATTCATTGCAGCGGCATGGGCGCTTCACCCTATCCAACTAACAGCCGTGCTTTATATCGTGCAACGCATGGCCAGCATGTCAGCTCTATTTGCCCTTGCAGGCCTGCTAGTTTTTATTATTGGCAGAATACGTTTTACAGAAAAGAAACCCTACGCTGCAGCACAAATGTATATCGGCATAGGACTAGGCACTCTCCTTGGCGCTTTATGCAAGGAAAATGCATTATTACTACCATATCTGGCACTCGTAATTGAGATAAGCATTCTTAGCAACCTAAGCCTCACCAACCAAAAACAGAAAAAACAACTCACTATCTTCTACAGTCTAACTGCTGGCATCCCGGCAATACTGGCACTTTTATTTCTCAGCATGAATCCTGGGATCATTTTTAATGGCTATTCATTTAGGGACTTTACGCTCAGCGAACGAGTAATGACAGAATCCCGAATACTGATGCTTTATATTGTGCAGATATTATATCCAGCTATACAAAATTTAACGCTACATCACGACAACATAGAAATCAGCCGCAGCCTTCTACAACCTTGGACAACACTAGTAGCTTGCTTATCAATAATAGCCTCTGTGGTACTTTCACTACGATTCAGAAAAAAACAACCAATTCTCGCCTTTGCCATTTTATGGTTCTTGGCCGCACACGCAATGGAGTCAAGCATACTTCCATTAGTACTGATGTATGAACACCGAAACTACCTTGCAAGCTTTGGAATCATCTTTGCCGCTGGCTATTACATTTACATTCTCATCAATCAGCTCAGCAACAAGCCACTCATAACAACCGGCACGCCAATCATGATAATTATATGCCTTACCGCGCTAACGCATGTACGTTCAAACATTTGGTCAAGCCCTGAGACACTGACCTACTTCGATGTGAAAAATCATCCAGATTCAGCTCAAGCCCACTCATCCAGAGCTAAACACCTCCTACAATCTCATGGAGATATACTAGAAATATACGAGCACCTCAGAGCCAGTTCGAAGCTGAACCCGTCTGACCCAACCTCTCTTATGACCATGCAGCAATTGCTCGCAGCCCTTAAATCACAGATCACAAACGGCGAATGGATCAACAATCCAACTACAAACCAACCCAGTAGCTATGATGACAAACCAATAATCAATAGCATTTATATTGATAAGCTGGCCCAACACATCAATCAAGAAACAAATGCTCGACTAAAACATCAAAAAATATCTGCAGCTACTGCAATGGCATTAAAATCCAGCAGTGAATGCGCCGTAAAATCCCAAGCACCACAGTGTTTGGCAGTCATTAATGAAATCCAAGAATGGCTAGATAGCGCGTTACAGAACCAAAGCCTTCCAGGCAACCAAAGACCTATTATTTACGCCGCACGCGCATGGATAAACGCGTACAAAGGGGATATTGACCTAGCCTATAATGACCTCGACGCAGCCTACCAGGAGCAACCACAAGAAGTTTACCTGCTCATTGAAAAGCTAACATTGCATATCACTCTGCAAGAACGAGAAAAAGCAGACTTATTGATCCAGAAAATAGAAAGCCACCCATCTCTATCTCTGCATCACATACGTACCCTTAAAAACATTAAGCACGCCTTAAATAAACCCCAAAAAAACATCATTGACCATTAATAATTTATAAAGGACTATTGTTAACAGCAGTAATAAAAAATATAGCCAGTTAAAAAAACAACATATAAATGCAGAGACAAACACCATTGGCAAAGAACAGCCAGATAACAGCATTTCAATATGTGACGCAGGTCAGCTCCAATATCACGCCCCCTATCTCATAAAAAAACTCACTGCCATCAAGCCCGGAACCACCGCGAATGCAAGCAATGAAATCAACCAAAGCTAAGCACGTTTACAGTGTATTAATCATCACCATACTGACTAGCCTTGTTTATTTCCCTGGACTCAGTGATTTCTGGCTCGCTGATGACCGCCCCAACATCATTGCCAATCAGGCGCTAAAGATAGATTCACTAGACACCAACAGCCTCTTAGCTGCTGCAACATCAAACAACAGCGGCCCTCTCAAGCGACCAATATCCAGCCTGAGTTTCGGCCTGAATTATTATTTCTCAGGCAAACAATTTGACGCTAGCGATTTCAAAATCACCAACTTAGCCATCCACATCGTCAATGGGGTGCTTGTTTATGCCATTGCTTTTTTCCTGATCATCGCATTAAAGCGATCAACAGCAAAAGACCTTCCTGTCAAAACCCTTGCCCTGTTCATTGCCCTGGCGTGGGCTCTGCACCCAATCCAACTGACCGCGGTGCTCTACCCGGTACAAAGGATGACCAGTCTATCGGGCATGTTTGTCTTTGCAGGCTTATTACTCTTCATTATTGGCCGATTACGCCTGGCGGCTAATCAATCCTACGCTTTGATACTGATGTATCTCGGCATAGGGCTAGGCACATTATTTGGGGCATTGAGTAAAGAAAACGCCTTATTGCTGCCTTATCTTGCCGTTGCAATTGAACTAACGATATTCAGTCAGTTGGTAACCACGGATAAAAGATTGCACGCCAGGGCCACAAAAATTTTCTATGCCACCACGGCAGTTATCCCGGCCACAGCAGCTCTTTTATATCTTGCAACTCACCCAGGCATCGTTACAAACGGTTACATGGTCTTTCCATTCTCACTTCCTGAACGGCTGATGACAGAAGCAAGGGTATTGTTCATGTATCTTGGGCAGATGTTCTATCCGGCACCGGCACAGTTTGTCCTTAGCCACGACACCCTAACCGTCAGCAAAGGCCTGCTGCAACCCTGGACAACACTAATCGCCGCCCTGGGGATACTGCTACTCGCTGGCACCTCTCTACTAAAAAGAAAAGCCTACCCACTATTAAGCTTTGCTGTTCTCTGGTTTCTGGCTGCCCATGCCATGGAATCCACTGTATTTCCGCTACGATTAATGTACGAACACCGTAATTACGTCGCCAGTTTTGGCATTATCTTTACTGCCATTTATTGCATATTCCTCATATCTAATATGCTATCGACAAATAAACTGATCCGACTTGTTCCGGCTATCATTATCAGTCTTTGCCTGGCTCTCGCCACCTATACACGTTCTGAAATCTGGTCAAGCTATGACTCCTTGAGCAGTTTCGACGTAAAAAACTACCCCAATTCAGCCATCGCACATTCGAATCGGGCAAAACACCTCATAAAAACCGCCGGCTCACTTAGCGACACCTATGAACACTTGAGGGCTGCGGTACAACTTAACCCCTTAATCGCCGTCCCGTTAATTACCATGACGCAACTGCACACCGCCTTTCAAATAGGCATAGAGAACAACGCATTTGCCGTTGAAGAGACCAGCGCTACACCAGAAAATTATTATGCTCCTCTGAAGATGAATGGCGATTACATCAAAAAACTACGCCCACTTGTCAGCACAGAGCTTGAATCGAGACTGCGAAATAACATGGGCGCCGAAACGATCTCAGTTCTCGCCACTGCTATTACCGCTGGGGTGACTAATAAATGTCGCATCAACGGCCCATGCGAGGAGCTCATAACTGACGCTCTAAAATGGTCGCACATTGTTCTGCAAAACAAAGCGTCTCAACCACTACATAAAGCCATTATCTACAACAAACGCTCACAACTGCTTATTTATCTTGGCGATTACCGCAGCGCCCTTAGCGACCTTGATAAGGCCTATCAAGTAATGCCAGATAAGATTTATCTGCTATTTCAGAAACTTGCTTTACTGATGGCATTAAGAGATCTTGAAAAGGCCGAGACACTGATAAACACTATAGAAGCACACCCAGCCTTTTCTACACTGCACCATGAGCCTTTAACCAAAGCCAAAAGTGATTTGAGTTTTTTAAAGCAGCGCCAGAATAAACATTGACCATTGCGACAACATATACGATTATCAGCTAATAAATAACCAACTCAAATATCTTAAATAATGGATCAACTCAATTACTCAATATCAATCATTCTTCCCGCCAAAAATGAAGAACGGGGACTGGAAAAATTACTTCCACTGCTTTCAGAAAAATTTACAGATGCGGAAATTATCATTGTAAATGACGGTTCAACAGATAACACCGTAGCAGTTGCCGAAGCCAATGGTGCCAACGTTATCAGCCATCCTTACAGCATGGGTAATGGCGCAGCTATCAAATCTGGCGCACGAAAAGCAAAAGGCGATGTACTTGTTTTTATGGATGCCGATGGCCAGCATCGCCCCGATGACATTTCAAGATTATTAAAAAAGATATCTGATGGCTATGACATGGCCATTGGTGCCCGCCAGCTCGACACGCACGCGACAATATTTAGACGCTACGCCAATATTGGTTACAACAAACTTGCCTCGCTGATGACCGGCCACAAGATTGAAGATCTTACCTCTGGATTCCGCGCAGTACGAGCCAGACATTTTCGAAAATTTCTATACCTGCTACCAAACGGTTTTTCCTACCCAACCACAAGCACTATGGCATTTTTCAGATCAGGGCTCGCCGTGACCTACATACCTATCAAGGCTATGCAGCGCGAAGGAAAAAGCCACATTAGAATATTTCGCGATGGCATGAAGTTTTTGATTATTATTTTAAAGATTGGCACACTCTTTTCACCAATGCGGTTTTTTCTTCCAATAAGTGCATTACTATTTTTAACCGGCAGTCTCTACTATGCTTACACATATATTGAGTATGAACGATTCACAAATATGAGCGCCTTATTATTTTTATCATCTCTTTTCACCTTTCTTATTGGCATAGTATCCGAGCAGATATCATCACTTCACTACAAAGGAGTCGAGGAAGCTCAACGAAGAACCAAAAGAGACTAAAAATAATTTACCAAAATAGCGACAGCAAAACCATTAGCCAACTCAAAATGGCTATCGTATATATTTAAGGTCACTCGCTAGCGCTGATAAAACCGTTATTTGATGCGTTTCAAATAACCATCGGGAGCAACTGTGATAACTAGTTTCTGCTCAATAGCCTTATCAATCTCGAATTCATCATGCTCTTTAAGATATTCCCAAACAGCAGTTTTTGGATTGTTTCCAGGCCCCCAAGGACGATCTGAAAATGTATCAGCAGGCATATCTTCGATAATAGTATCGAATACTACGCAATAGCTACCCTTGCTAGTGAGTGAGGCATAAGCCTCCAATTCAGCCAAAGCATGATCATGAGTATGATTAGAGTCAAGACAGACAAGAATGCGCCCAAACCCTTTTGCATATTCGTGGACCTGACCTATGATTTCAGGGGCGATGCTAGAGCCCTGAATCATATCAATCTTATGCGCCATGGGGTGCGCCTCAATCGCCGCACGATTATGGGGACGTATATCGATATCAATACCCAACACCCGACTACGACTAGCCTCCGGATCGAGCGGATGCCCTGATTCTACAGAATCACTGTAATCCAGCAACGCAAGCATTGACGCATTCAGAATTAATGACCCACCATGCGCTATACCTGTCTCAATAATAAGATCCGGCTTAACTTGCCAGATAAGTTCTTGCATCGCAGCCATATCTTGGGGATATTGGATGACTGGACGCCCAAGCCAAGAAAAATTGTAGGAGTATTTTGATTCTATTGAGGCAAGCGTAAAATCCCCCCCCGCTTTACACAAAGCTTTGTCTTCAGGGACAGTAGCAATTCGTGCCGCGACTTCTTTTTCAAACTCACTCACAATCAACTCCAATATATTTATATGCATTACCAGACATTTGTTTAATCTCTTCCATGTAATTTGAATTCATCACATAAACATTTGAACCATCCGGCAGTTTAGGTAGTGCCTCCTTAGGGGAAAACACTCGCAGCCCAGTCCCTGGCAAATATTTACCTTGTTTAGCAGAATTTATATCAATAACCAGATTGATTGGCTGGCCACATCTTTCTTTAAGCAGCGCAAAGATGACCCCTTTTGATGCCCCCCCCCAAACAACTGCCTCCCTGTTCAATTGTGATCCATTCATTTCCGTCAGATTATTAATAAAATCACTTGGAAAGCTGACTCGTTTTTTCTCATCAAAAATAGGAAATTTGAGACTTGATAGTTCCGCGACAACATAGAGGTATTGGTCACCAAATAGTCGGCCACTTTCATAAACGACATCAAACATCCGATAAAAATCCGACATTCGGAAATAATTTACATGCTCATAAAAAATATCAAACCAGGCACATTGCTCACAGATCCAATCAAAGCACGGAACTTCAATATAAACCTTACCTCCGCCACCATTAGCATCCTTTAACTGCATCAAAAAACTGACTGGATCCTGAATATGCTCCAGCACATGGCGAAGCACCAACCCATCAGCCTGGATACCAAGCGCGGGGGAAAAGTACTGTTTGATAACGCAAGAGTTGGCGCCTTCATAGGCGGGATCAAATCCTTGCGCATCAAAGCCGTCTTCCAACAACATTTCCAGGAAAAACCCTTTGCCACACCCCACTTCTACGATCGATTTCCGTCCCATTGCATTCGCTATGATTTGCATTACTGTTTCAAGGTGTGCGCGAAACAGCGGACTGACGGCTTGTTCATTTTGATACTGGTCGTCATACTGCATCAGCTCAGGCCTAAAAGCCTCATTGTAGACGAGACCTGTATTTAGATTCTCAACAAGACGAACATCCCCTTTAGGACAGTTTTTAGCCTCTTCTTCAGAGCCGTACATCCGATTCTGAAAAATTGGAAGCTGTTCAATTTCATAGAGAATTTTTACTGGTTCGCCAGCAACTATTATATCCCCTGTCATTTAACACCTACTACGCAAGGCGGATCGATGAGGTTATCGGGCCGTGCTCCAAATTTCAACAAATCACGCCGACCGTACTCATCGGCAATTTTTTCTGCAAACTGTTTAACTGTGACCGGCACACCCGAACATATATTGATTACCCCTTGATCGCTACCTAATGCTTTCTCTGTAATCATCCGGCCTGCTTCGGTCACATCTATAAAATCACGGATCTGATTCCCACTGGTTAATTCTGCTGGCTTACCCACCGCAAGCCTTGATCGCAAGTAAGGTATCAATCTGCGTGGGTCTTCCCTCTCACCATAAAGGTAGAAAAGCCTACCCCATAAGAACTCAATGCCCTGAGATGGCAGCCATTGCGACAACGCTGTAAATGTGGCTGCTTTTGCAGCAGCATAAGGCGTTAAAGGCTTAAGCGGTGTCTCAACAGAAAGCAATCCCGCAGTCAGATCGTACTCAAAACAGGTGCCTATACCGATAAAACGGCGCACACCAGCCTGTAGGGCACCCTTCGCCATGTTGAGGCTGCCAATTAAGCAGTCAATATTTTTTGACGACTGTAGGTATTTTCCTGGCTCGGTATACCAAGCGACGTGAATAATGGTATCCACCCCACTGCATACATTTGCCCACCAATCCGCAGACTCAGCAAACAGATCCCCAGTCGTGATAACTTGTTCATTGGTCATACCATTCACCAGCTGGCCCTGCCACCCTTCACGCACCACAGCACGAACCTGAACCGGATAATCTGCAAGCGTACAGAGTACCTGATGGCCAACGAAGCCAGTTGCACCTGTCAGAAGAACGGTTCTGGTCATGAAATTATCAGTTCCGGTACTGCCGTCACAAATTTCGTCCCCAACATTGCATGCGCCGCATTCTGCCGCTTCACTTCCTCGGCGATATTCCAAGGCAAAATCAACAGGAAATCAGGGCGCTGCAGTTCTAGCTCGGCGGGGGACAAAATAGGGATATGACTACCTGGCATAAATTTCCCCTGCTTGGCAGACGCAGCATCGCAAACCATAGGCAGAAGATCAGGCTTGACACCTGCGTAATTGAGAAGTGTATTGCCCTTTGCCGCTGCGCCATAAGCCATTACGCTTTTCCCTTCTTTCTTCTGTGCAAGTAGAAATGACAGCATTTCATTCTTAACATGATCAGCGCGTGACTGGAACGCATGGTAGATAGTAAGTGACTGCAATCCACGTGATGTTTCTTCCGCCAGCATACTATGGACTGATTCGGCTGTTACTCTTTTGTCATTCTGGTGGCAGCCATAAATTCGCAGGCTTCCACCATGGGTAGACAGCTCTTCGACATCAAACACCCGTAATCCTGCTTGCTCAAAAATAAGATTAACCGTATACAACGAAAGGTATGAAAAGTGCTCATGGTAAACGGTATCGAACTGAGCATATTCAATCAACCGCATCAAGTGGGGAAATTCCAAAGTAATTGTCCCCCCCAGCTTCAGTGTGGCTTTCAGCCCAAGGGTAAAATCGTTAATATCCGGCACATGTGCATAGACATTGTTACCGACGATCAAATCAGCTTTTTTCCCCTGATGGACAAGCTCTCTAGACAGAGCATCACCAAAAAACTCACGCATCACCGGAATGCCTAATTTTTCTGCCGCTGCTGCTGTACTGTCTGTAGGTTCAATACCCAGACATGGAATACCCGACTGGACAAAATTCTTCAGTAAATATCCATCATTAGAAGCAACTTCGATAACAAAACTCTTTTCATCAAGTTCAAGCCTTTCCGTTATAGCATCGGTATAACGTTTTGCGTGAGCAAGCCAGCTAACCGAGGTTGATGAAAAGTAAGCATAATCGGATGAAAACAATTCATCAGCCAGGGCGTAGTCGATGGTTTGCACTAACCAACACTGAGTACATACTTTCAATTTAAGAGGATAGTACAACTCCGGTTTAGTGAGATCTTTATCGCTCAAATAGGCGTTTGAAGGTGGCGCAAAACCTAAATCAAGAAAGGTGTGCTCCAGCTGTGAACCACAATGACGACAATTCATATAACCAGACCTTCAAACTCGGCAGTCAATAATGGATGGTTGCGATCACGATCAGAAAGATCCTGAACAGGTAAAGGCCAATCAATGGCTAGTTTTGGATCAGTCGGCTGCAACCCCGCTTCTGCTGATGAGACATAGCAGGCAGTATGAAGATATAGTAATTCGCTATCTTCATCTAATACCTGAAAGCCGTGGGCACAACCTTCAGGAATAACCAGCATTCGCTGATTCCCTTTTGACAACTCCTCAGCATGCCAACCAAGAAACGTCGGCGACCCCGCTCGCAGATCCACAACCACATCCCAAACTCTGCCCTCAAGACAACGCACCAGTTTCATTTCTGCATGAGGTGATTGTTGGTAATGTAAACCTCGTACTGCACCTGCTGTACGGGTGAATGAGTGGTTAATTTGTACAATTGTGCGCTCAGCAATAATCTCCCGAAGTTCATCCTGACAATAGAACCGCGCAAAACTTCCACGCTGATCTGAATAAGGTTCAGTTTGAACCACTACGACACCAGGAATAGGTGTTTGACTAATAATCACTTACAAGACACCCAAGGCGCTCTCGCCGAACATGCATCATTGATATAGCCCTTCAATTGCTCTGCTGACAGAATGACACCACACTCATGATATTTTCGATACCAGTCCGCTGTTGTCTGCAGGGCCTGTTCAAGACTCCAGACAGGCTGCCAGGCAAGTTCAGACCTAACCTTGGAATGGTCCAGATAAAGTAGATTGGATTCATGTGGCTGGTGAGCCTGTGTCTGCTGCCATTCCAGCTTTGGCCACTGCTTCTGCATCAAGGTCAACACCTCTTCCACGGTACGATTGCCCTCTGCCGCTGGCCCAAAATTCCAGGCATCTGAATACTCTTGACGACCTTCAAGAAGGCCTTGGCCCAGCAGCAGATAACCGGACAAGCACTCAAGCACATGCTGCCAGGGCCTGGTCGCCTGCGGCGAACGTATAAATAAAGGTTTATCTTGATTAACAGACCTCACCAGATCAGGAACCAAACGGTCTTCCGACCAATCGCCGCCGCCAATCACATTCCCCGCACGCGCAGTTGCCAGTAAGGGGCTGTTTTTTTCCTTAAAAAAGGCATTTCGATAACTATCGACGAGCAGCTCGCAGGCGGCTTTGGATGCACTATAGGGATCATGTCCACCCAAACGATCATTTTCGCGATAACCCCAAGGCCACTCCTGATTGGCATAGACTTTATCAGTAGTGACCACGACAACAGCTCTAACGGTTTCAATATGACGACAGGCATCAAGCACATGCGCAGTGCCCATGACATTGGTAGACCAGGTATCAATCGGCTCCCGGTATGATCGCCGAACCAGCGGCTGAGCAGCAAGGTGGAAAACAAAGTCGGGACTAAATGAAGCAACCATATCCCGAACACCATCAGCATCACGAATATCCAGCCGCTGATCATCAACACCCAGACTCAGCAAATCCCAGTGGTTAGGTTTTGTCTCTGGTTCTAAAGAAACACCCGCAATTTCAGCTCCCAACGCCTGAAGCCACAATGCCAGCCAACTACCTTTGAAGCCTGTATGCCCTGTTATCAGGACTCTACGACCTTGATAGACATCTCCAAATTGAATCATGCCCAGACTTTCCACGGAGGGCTGCCTGCAGCCCAAAGATCTTCAAGATAGTTTTTATCACGCAAGGTATCCATCGCCTGCCAAAAACCTCTATGCTGAAAGGCCTGAAGTTCCCCCTCAGCGGCAAGTTCGACCAGCGGCATCGCCTCCCAGCTGGCCTGATCACCATCGATAAGCGCCAAAACCGATGGTTCGAGCACAAAAAACCCACCATTGATCCAAGCACCATCACCGGCCGGTTTTTCCTGAAAACTTGTAACCAATGAATCATTAAGATTTATAGCACCATAACGACCTGGTGGCTGAATAGCTGTCACGGTTGACTTATTACCATGCTGTTTATGAAATTCAATCAGCGCGCCAATATCAACACTGGAAACACCATCGCCGTAGGTAAAACAAAATGAATCCGTACCAATGTATTCTTGCACTCGCTTCAACCGACCTCCGGTGAGGGTATTTTCACCTGTATCCACAAGTGTCACTCGCCAGGGCTCGACATGTTTCTGGTGTACTTCCATAGAATTATTCTGCATATCAAACGTCACATCCGACATATGCAAAAAATAGTTGGCAAAATACTCTTTAATGACATAACCCTTGTAACCTAAGCAGATCACAAAATCATTGATCCCATAATGAGAATAAATTTTCATTATGTGCCACAAAATTGGCTTACCACCAATCTCGATCATGGGCTTAGGTTTAAGATGAGATTCTTCCGATATTCTTGTGCCAAGTCCACCGGCAAGAATGACAGCCTTCATGTTTTATACCTATAATTCTTAGTTGTTCACGTCATTAAAAAAACAAAAATTGACCACGACCTTTATGGATAGCTAGATACTGTCAATATCAGTATTACAATCATCCACTATGCATTAATAGGCGGTTGAAATAAAGATGCTAATAAGAATAGCCAGTTAGGGCGTCCCTATTAACTCTGAGCGTGACAGTTTGAACCCCAAACACTTTAAATCAAGGCGTAAATCGCAGGTAATAGCGGGACTATTGCCATGATTTTCAACGCAGAGGTAACGGTTAAAATGCTCGTTCATGAGTTAACAGAGGCGTCCTTTAGTATTATTTTCCACTACCGCCCCACTATCCCCATGTAGCCACTTAGCTTAACAATAGAATAAACAGTCATATCTGCGACCAAAACAACCACACGAAAACCGGCTACAACTACCATTAATGCGGTTATTGATATATCACTATCAAGCAACATACTAACCACTGTTTCAAACACACCAACTCCTTGAGGGGCAAATAAGGATACATACCCCACTCCCCATGAAAACAGATAGATGCCTGCTGTTTCGACAGCGGGTGGAACACCCAGACCATTGGACATAGCACCCACATATAAAACAAATGCTATCGTAGCAAGAAGCCAAAACAATATAACAACACACAGCATTAACAAATATTGAAAAAAAGAAACCCTTTTTCCACCTGATAGCCGTCGCAGATTAACCGCAGGAAAGCCCACAAACAGACCGACTGAAGCCAGAACAAAAACTAACAGCACGCCGCCTTCCCATAACATCCAGCCCTTTTGCAGACAAAGAAGAAGAGAACCAAACAGAAAGGTAATGACTACAGCGAATAAATTTTCAAGAAACAGAAAAACGGCAATGCTCTTGGGATCAATCCCTATCGAACGAAATTCGGCAATACGGCCAACGGTGTGCCAAATTCCTCCAGGTATATACTTTGCTGGCAGGTAACGTACATGAATCATTAATGCCGAACAATAATCTAAATTAACCCCTCGCGGTCGAAAAACTCTTGCGTAGAATAAAGGTGACACAAAATGTCCTCCTCCCCAAATAAGCCCCGCTAAGGCCACCCCGCCCCAGTCTGCTGTGGAAAACACATCTATTAATAAATCTCTTGATTGCCAGGCGAACCAAGCAATACACATAAATGCAATCGGTGTAAAAACCAGCTTTGCCCAAGATACCAACCGTTGCTGCCATTTTGGTCTAGACATATACCTTCTTCACCCGTACAAAACTAAACCCCATAAAAAACCAAGCAGGATTATTTATTTCCAGACATATAACGCGCCATAAAAGTGGGAAGCAGTGCCACTATAACAACCAACTTCTCCAATCTACTTAATTCAGACCTTATAACCACGCGCAACAACTCAAGAGGTAGCCTCAACAATGGAAACACCTTACCAACTGACGACGTTATCAAGCTAAACTCTTTGTCTTTATAGCGTTTAAGTTTTTCTTTATGGGACTCATCCCCTCTGAATTCACGCCTAGCCCACATAGCTGAAGTCGCATGAATAAAATCACCTTTTAATGACAGCTCAGAAAGCACGATTAAATCAGCACCAGCACAACTATGAATTTTTTTGATTTCACACAAATAAGAACGTCTCATCAGTCCCAGAATTGGATGCATATTTCCCCATAAGACGGTAAAGAACCGGGCAATAGGATCCATTCCCCTGGTATCAGCCCAACCAGACTCCCTGCCAAAAGTATCTCCATGAGCATCAACCCACTCAGCTGTCCCAAATGCCAACGCGGCACCAGGGTGACACTGCAAAACCCTGACTGTCTCACAAATCAAATTCTCAGCCCAAAGATCATGCCCCGCCGCCCACATAAAATATTTACCAGAAGATCGCTCTAAAACCGATAAAAAATTTTTTGAGGCTCCAACATTATGATTAAATCGGTAGTAACTTATCCTGTCATCAAGCTGAGCATACTCGTGGCAAATATCAGCAGTTTCATCCGTTGATCCATTATCAGAAACTATAATTTCCAAATTCCGATAATTTTGTGCCAAAAGAGAGTCCAAGGACTCTCTAATAAATTCCCCTTCGTTATATACCGGCATTCCAATTGAGACCAAGGGGCCATCATCCTCCAAAACCTTATTTATCATGCTCATACCAAAATATTACCCGTAACCGGAAAAACATCTGCCACATTTCTACCAACTGACATTTTGGATATTTATCCACCACTCCCACCGTCCAATATCATCCAAGCTAACGACAATATTAAAAAAAACATTAGAAAAACAAGCAGTAACACACCATTACAGCCCAAACAACGTTCATCACATTTTCCACTTTAATCGTTAAAGATATAAGAAACAAAGCCGAATATACATACATCGCGACACATGTCACCAGCATTAAAACAGGAAATTATGGACAACGCCGCAAACAGTTTTCAGTTAACAGGCCTTTCACGTCGACTCGTCGATGATGGGTTAATGAGTAGTGATGATGCTGAAAAAGCATTTTCTGAAGCAACCAAAGAAAAAATCCCGCTAATTAGACATCTAGTCAATCAGAAAATCATACCTGCCATCGACATCGCCACCTCTGCCGCCAACGAATTTGGTGCTCCGGTCTTTGATCTCGACGTCATGGACATGGACCTAACATCCCCCCCCCTGATTGATGAAAAATTAATTCGCAAACACAATGCACTGCCCTTAACCAAACGCGGCAGCCGGCTCTATATTGCACTATCAGACCCCACCAATGTTGAAGCGCTGGACGAAATTAAATTTGCGACAGGGATAAATACTGAAGCTGTCATTGTTGAAGATGACAAGCTGGCCAAACTCATCGAAAAAACCCTTGAAGCCATGGACACCACAATGGAAGGGCTTGATGATGCAGATCTGGATGATCTCGATATAACAGGCGGTGACGAAGACAGCGATGGTGATGATGTCAGTGAAAAAGAGACTGAAGAAGCACCGATTGTCCGTTTTGTGAACAAGATTTTACTCGACGCCATTAACAAAGGCGCATCTGACATCCATTTTGAGCCTTATGAAAAAGTCTACCGGGTTCGCTACCGCCAGGACGGCATGCTGCAGGAAGTAGCAGCCCCACCGATCAGTCTGGCAGTCAAAATATCCGCCCGCATCAAGGTCATGTCTCGCCTGGACATCTCCGAAAAACGGGTACCACAAGATGGTCGCATGAAAATGCGGCTATCCAAGACCCGCGCCATCGATTTTCGTGTAAGTACCTGCCCAACGCTGTTTGGTGAAAAGATCGTCATGCGTATTCTTGATCCTACCAGCGCACAAATGGGTATTGATGCACTGGGTTATGAACCCGTCCAAAAAGATCTGTACATGGCGGCGCTACAAAAACCGACCGGCATGATCTTGGTCACTGGTCCGACCGGTAGTGGTAAAACCGTTTCTCTCTATACCGGTCTCAACATCCTTAACACCCCTGAACGTAATATTTCTACCGCAGAAGATCCAGCGGAAATCAACTTGCCCGGCGTTAATCAGGTCAATGTAAACCCCAAGGTAGGCCTGACCTTTTCGGCGGCACTGAAAGCATTCCTGCGCCAGGATCCGGACATCATTATGGTGGGGGAAATTCGCGACATAGAAACAGCAGAAATCGCTATTAAGGCTGCTCAAACCGGCCATATGGTACTTTCAACCCTGCACACCAATGACGCGCCACAAACCCTGTCGCGGTTGATGAATATGGGCGTCGCCCCGTTCAACATTGCTTCGGCGGTATCCCTGATAATCGCCCAGCGTCTTGGCCGACGCCTATGTTCACATTGCAAAGAACCCGCTGACATACCCAAAGAGGCCTTGATTAAAGAAGGCTTTCACGAAAACGAGACCGATTCTCTTAAACTCTATAAAGCCGTTGGCTGCGATCAATGTAACGAAGGTTACAAAGGCCGTGTTGGTATTTATCAAGTAATGCCAATCTCTGAAGAAATGGGTAGAATCATCATGTCGGACGGTAATGCAATTGATATTGCCGACCAGGCCAAAAAGGAAGGCATCCCCGATCTTCACGATTCAGCACTGGAAAAAGCGCGCCAGGGCGTTACCAGTCTGGAAGAGATCAACCGGGTAATCACGGAGTAACAAATGGCAGGCAAAACAGCAAAAAAACACGACACCTTCCTCTGGGAAGGCACGGACAAACGTGGCAACCGCACCAAAGGTGAAGTTATGGCTGCCTCACCGACCCTGGCCAAAGCTGAATTACGCCGTCAGGGCGTTAACCCACTTAAGGTCAAAAAAAAACCTAAACCATTGTTTGGCGGGGGCAAAAAAGGTAAACAAATCACCCCCAAAGACATTGCTATTTTCAGTCGGCAAATGGCCACCATGATGAGTTCAGGTGTGCCCTTGGTTCAATCATTTGAGATCGTTGGTCGCGGCCATGAAAACCCATCCATGCAGGACATGTTGCTCAAGATCAAAAACGACATCGAAGGCGGCAATTCATTTGCCGAGGCACTATCAAAATTTCCGGATCAGTTTGACGGCCTTTACTGCAACCTGGTCAATGCCGGTGAGCAGGCCGGTATTCTTGAAACCATGCTCAACAAGGTTGCCCTCTATAAAGAAAAAATTGAGGCCATTAAAGGCAAAATCAAGAAGGCCATGTTCTACCCTGTTGCCGTTGTAATCGCAGCCTTCGTTGTTACCGCCATTCTACTGATCTTTGTCGTACCCCAGTTCGCCACGATGTTTGCTGACTTTGGTGCAGACCTGCCGGCCATGACCCTCATGGTAGTTGCCATGTCAAATTTCATGGTCGAGTATTGGTATATAGTCATAGGCATTATTTACGCAGTGCTGTTTACTTTCAAGCAAGCCAAGAGAAAGTTCCAGGCCTTTCGTGATTTTCTCGATAGAGCAGTACTCAAGGCCCCTATTTTTGGCTCATTACTGCACAAGGCAGCCATCGCCCGCTTTGCCCGTACCCTGTCCACTATGTTCGCCGCCGGTGTGCCCCTAGTTGAAGCCATGACCACTGTCGCCGGGGCTGCCGGTAATGTCGTCTATACAAACGCCATTCTGCGCATGCGTGATGAAATTTCCACCGGCATTTCGTTGCAACAGGCCATGCGTCAAACCCAACTGTTTCCCAATATGGTGGTGCAACTGGTGGCAATCGGTGAAGAGGCTGGCTCCATTGATGCCATGCTGGCTAAAGTAGCCGACTTTTATGAAGAAGAGGTCGACAACGCTGTTGACGCCCTCAGCAGCCTGATGGAACCCCTGATCATGGCCTTCCTCGGTGTCATTATCGGTGGTCTGGTTGTGGCGATGTACCTGCCGATATTCAAGATGGGTCAGGTTGTCTAACGCACCAGATCTAAATGACTATCATCGACTATCTCAACACCAGCCCGGCATTTTTGATCACGGCGGTCGCCCTGTTTGGTGCGACCGTGGGCAGTTTTCTCAATGTAGTCATCCATCGCCTGCCCATCATGATGGAACGGCAATGGCAGCAACAGTGCGCCGAACTCAGCAATACAACTGAAACAGCCCAGCCAACAGAAACATTCAACCTGGCCAAACCCGATTCCCGCTGCCCACATTGTGGCCACAAAATCCGCGCCTGGGAAAACATCCCCATCGTCAGCTACCTGTTTTTAAAAGGGCACTGTTCTGGATGTGGTGCCAGCATTTCCATTCGTTACCCGATCATTGAAGCCGTCACCGCCGCACTATCCGCCTTAGCCGCGTGGCAGTTCGGTCTGAGCTGGGAAACCGCCGGCGCACTATTGCTGACCTGGAGCCTGGTCTCGCTAACCATGATTGATGTCGATCACCAGCTCCTGCCAGACAGTATTACCCTACCCTTTCTCTGGATTGGTCTAGCCCTCAACCTGTTCGGTGTTTACACCGACCTCGGCTCAGCCGTGATGGGTGCCATGGCAGGCTACCTGTCACTCTGGTCGATCTATTGGGGCTTTAAGCTGCTCACCGGTAAGGAAGGCATGGGTTATGGTGATTTCAAACTATTGGCCATGCTCGGTGCCTTTATGGGCTGGCAAGCACTGCCGGTGGTTATTCTGCTGTCATCACTGGTTGGTGCCGTGATCGGCATCGCCATGATCGTCATTCGCGGCCGCGACCACAACATCCCCATCCCCTTTGGCCCTTACTTGGCCATTGCCGGCCTGATTGCCTTTTACTGGGGCAATGACATTACCAGCACCTATATGCGTATCAGCGGTCTCAGCTAAGCAATAAGCCCTGGCTTGATCTGCCTGCCGGTTCAAGCCACACTCTCCCCATGTTAATCATCGGCCTAACCGGCGGCATTGGCAGCGGCAAATCCGCTGTCAGCAAGATTTTTTCTGAACTCGGCGTTCCAGTCATCGACACCGATATAATCTCACGCCAGATCGTAAAACCCGGCCAGCCGGCCCTACAGCAAATCCACCAGGCATTTGGCAACAAAGTGCTCACAGCCAGTGGCGAACTGGATCGCGGCAAATTAAAAAACATCATTTTCGCCACACCGGCCAAACGCAAGCAACTGGAGGCTATCCTCCACCCCATGATTAAAGATGAAATGCTGCACCAGGCCAGTCTGCTTGACAGCGCCTATTGCATCTTTGCCATCCCTTTGCTAATTGAGGCCAGGCAAACCGACCTTGTCGACAGAATCCTGGTAGTTGATGCCCCCGAAGCCCTGCGCCGCCAACGCATCAAGCAACGCGACCCATTGGATGACAATCAGATCGATGCAATATTTGCCGCCCAGCTCCCCCCTCAAACACGTCTCGACCACGCCGACGACATCATTCACAATGATTCAGACCTGAACCGGCTACGCACTCAAGTTATTGATTTAAATCGCCGATATACAGAGATAGCCAAACAGGAATAATATTAAAGAAAACAGCTAACCACATCACATTTGCTGCAACCAGCGGTTTACAGGCCGTAACGATCGGGTAAACTACCCCTCATTAACGTTACTCTCGTCCATCGAAAATTGTGAAGAAGTCCAACCACAGCCATAGCCATGCAGCATAAATATCAAACTCAACCTGTGGAACTTTATGGGCATCATCAAACTGTGTCTAAACAGATAACCTACGAACAACCACTGAACGAACGCATCCGCACCCTGCTGCGGCTCGAGTTCCTGTTTGCACAGGCTAACGCCCACACCTTTCGCCAGGGCAACTGGGATAATCGCGCTGCCATTAACAGCCTGTTCGACATCATCAGCACCTTCAGCCGGGCTGACCTCAAAACTGAAGTCATGAAAGAGCTGGAACGTCAGGCCGTTTTTCTGGAGAAACTGGCCAAGAACCCCCAGGTCGATACCCGACGATTGGAAACAGTGCTGGATGAAATGGATATCCTCATCGACCGTCTCCACGACCTCAAGTCTCAGGACATGGATATCCGCAACAACGAATTCCTGTGCAGCATCAGACAGCGCAGCCATGTGGCCGGCGGCACCTGTGACTTTGACCTGCCGGCTTATCATTTCTGGTTATCGCAACCGGAAGAAAAGCGCATCATGGATATGCAGGGCTGGATGGCACCATTTGAGTCAATCAAGCAATCCGTCAACCTGATCCTGCGCCTGATCCGTGATAGCGCTCAGACCACCAATGAAACCGCCGAAGCAGGTTTTTTCCAAAAATCCTTTGATCAAAACAGTACCTGCCAGATGATTCGGGTCACACTCACCGACGACATCCCTTGTTTTGCCGAAATCAGCGGTGGCAAACATCGATTTACCATTCGTTTCCTGCAGACTGCTTTCAGCGAACGGGCCAACCAGGTTGATCAAAACATCCCCTTCAAACTCACCTGCTGCATGTTATGAAGCCAACCACCGTCAACTGCCCCACTTGCCGCAAAGATGTTATCTGGAATAATGAATCAAAATGGCGCCCATTCTGCAGCGAGCGCTGCAAACTGATTGACCTGGGAGAATGGGCCAGCGAATCACATCGCATCCCTGGCCAACAGCTACCCAGCCCGATGGAAACTGACGACGACTACAACCACTAAACCACTTCTTAAACCCCGGCCCAGAAATCACATCCCGGGCCACAAACTGCGAATCGCCGCAATCCCTTGACCACCTGCGGCAAACGAATCCGCTAAATCTTCACGGCTTACCCCGCCCAGAGCATAGACGGGGATTGGCATTTCATCCACCAGACGACGCATCTCATCCCAGCCCAAAGGTTCCGTATCCGGGTGGCTCTTCGTCCACTTGATGGGTGACAGCAGAGCAAAATCCACATCTAATTTCAGCGCCTGCTGCAACTCGGCCTCAGTGTGACACGAAGCCGCCACCAACAACTCTTTGGCCAACGGGCGTTGATCTAAAGACTGCAATTTACCGCTGCTAAGTTGAACACCATCGGCACCGACCTCTGCCACCCACTCCGGTTCACCATTCAACAACAATCGGGCACCATGAGCGTGACAACGCTTCACCACCTGCTTAGCCAGGGCTTTATATTCATCCGCCGCCATGCCCTTGGCGCGCAACTGCACCAGGCGCACCCCCTGCTGCAAGGCTGTTTCAAGATTGGCCAGAAACTCAGCTACATCAGCGGGGGATGGCGTGATCAAATAACACTCAGGCAACTGCACCGCAGCAATAATCGGCAGATTGGCATCAGGAAACTCTCTTTCCGACAGGGCACCAACAGCACACCATTCTACCGGCTGGCCTTCACAACCATGCGCTTCACCACTAAAACCATCCACCCGCCAGACATCCAGCAACACCGCCTTATCTGGGTAACAATGCCGAACCCGGATCAGCGGTCGAGCCTGCTCAATATCAATACCAACCTCTTCGTGCAATTCACGCTTCAGCGCCGCCAGCACATCCTCATCGGCCTCCACCTTGCCCCCCGGAAACTCCCACAAACCACCCTGGTGTTTTTCCAATGGCCGCTTGGCAATCAATACCTGGCCCCGGTCATTACAAATCACGGCCGCAGCCACATGAACATATTTCATAGCGATTTTTCAAACATTGATAAGGTCAAAAACAAGCGATTAAGCGTCAGCAGCAGCGTGCAGTTTTTCCGCATTGATGGCATGACTGCTGGCAAAGCCCTCGACGTAACGTCCAGACTCAGGGCTAAAGCGATAAAGGCAAAAATCAGAGAACTGAAACATCATCTCGGCATCCGGCAGATGAGTCAGATAGAGCGTCTTGAGTTCCTCATAACGTTCATCATCGCGAGCAATCGGTTCAACTCGGCCTTGCAGGGTCAAACGCGCCAGCTGCTGTGGGTCACCTTGGCCATCATCCATTTCACTCAGCGCCAGTGACACCAACGGCTCTGCCTCAAGATTACGTGTATGTTTGGCCAAACGGCTCAAATGCAACACCAGGCCGGAGAAGTCCGCCTCGGCAACAAACGCCACCCACGAGACATAAGGCTGCTGTTTACCCTGCGTTCCCAAACAAGCCCAGCGTTGACCGCGCAACAACTGCGCCAGCTGCGCTGGATCCAAGGGTTTCATTGCTGATTTTTTTATACTCAAGCGTATACATCCAAAAAGCCAATGCGATCAACATTGGCAGGGTGAGTCAAAAGAGCGTTGGTTTGATAAATGGCAAGGGCACGATCAGTCTGCGAGTGATAACCCTCAGTCGAACGTGCACGCTGTGCCTGATGCTGGGCCAGAAATTCCTCTTCACTCACACCAGAAGGCTGCCGTTGAGTTTGCTTGTTAAGCAGTTCACCTTCCAGCGTCTGCTCAGCCGGTGAGCGGGGGCTAGCCGACTGAACAGCTCTGAGTTGCTGTCGCTGCTGCATCTGTATCGCAGCATTTTGTCCCTGTTGCGCAGCCTGAGGATCAGGCCTCACCACATTACTTACATAATGTGAAATAGCTGCTGCGCTCATATTATCTAAAGCCTACTCCAACGCTCTGCTAACACAGAACTAAAACGACATCCTCAAACCAAGATGCCAACCCTTGTCCAGGTCTACGTCACGATCCCTGGACAACTTTGCCCGCACATTGCGATACCCCGCATAAATAGCGGCCTCAGGTAAAACTTCGTATTCAGCCCGGGCACTAAAATCCCAGAACTTTTCTGCATCACCAAAGGTAGTCACATCAGGGCCAAAATAGAACTGACCCACCAAGCCCAAACGATTCTGTTTGGGCGGCACAAACCAGGCCTTGGCTCCCAGGGCAACACTGCCCACATCATCACCGCTATCCAGTGAAACACCGTAACCCTTGATGCCAACACCAAAATGCATACCAGGTGCACTGCTACCCGCCTCACCCATCATTTCAATGCCACCAAGAATCATCATATTATTTGACTCGGTATACATAAAACCAAAATCAGCATCGGTATGCCCCGTGCCGCTGTAACTGATAGGTGTGGAATAGCGCAACAAGGCGGTGTCATTGCTCAAACTCAAATCCAGCTCACGCGCTCCTGTCTCAGCAGCACACACACACAACAGCGCCGCAACACTCGCTCGCAACTTCATAGTCATACTCCCTGATTGATTCTATCTAACCCGCCCTTGAAAACCGGACAGGATTTACAGCGGGCAATAGTATCACGACAGGCACAAAACTCAGTGATCCTAACAACCACCGAATGACTACATGACAACCAGGTTAAATTTAGACCACATCAGTCTGCTTATCCAGGTTTTGCAGCCCGGCCACGCAGCGCTGCACGCGCACAGACCCAGATATCAACCCGCACCACACCAGCATATTTCAATGCCTTGGCCAGCATCTCTGCTGTGCTGCCTGTCGTCATTACATCATCGACGATGGCAACATGAGACACCCCCGGATCCGACACAATTTCAAACACCCCCTTCAGGTTGCGCCGTCGAGCCCTGGCATCCAGGCCGGTCTGCGCCACGGTGGGACGCAAGCGACGACAAAGGCCTGCGCTCAACGGCAAGCCAAACTCACAAGCCAGCGGTCGAGCCAGTTCCAGCGCCTGATTAAAGCCACGTTGCCGCAGCCGGGATGCGTGCAGAGGCACCGGCAACACCAGCTGCGGCATATCCAGTTCAGCCGCAACAACCCGTTCAGCCATCAGTTCAGCCAATAAACGGGCACTGTAGAGCTTGCCGTTGAATTTTAAGGATTGAATCAGATGATCCACAGGCGGTCGATAGTCAAACGCTGCCCAGGCCCCATCAAAGGAGTGAGGCCTTTGCTGACAGCTACCACAAATACCTGCCTGCGGCAACGGAATGGCACAACGACGGCAGGCAGCCACCAGATAAGGCAATTCGCAGGCACAGGCAGCACACAGATCCCGCCCTCGCTGCCCCGCCCGACCACACAAAATACAGCAATCAGGCAAAAGCCAGTTATGAGCGTTTTTTAACCACTGGTTAACCCAGCGGGATTTTACGGTTGACAGCAGCCCAGCAGCCATTAACATCACCCCCATGAAGTTTTGAGCCTACAAAGGCAATATAACAAGGAAACCGAAATGGACCACGCCACCTACAGCAAAATTGATCAAATCACCCTGCGCATCCTTAACGGCGGCGAAATGAGCACCGAAGAAGGCCGTTGGATGATCAATCTCGACGATGATTACACCCCTTGGCTGATGGCCAGTGCTGACCGCATCCGCAAAACCTTTCGCGGCAACCAGATTGAAGTCTGCGCCATCTCAAATGTCCGCTCCGGCAACTGCTCGGAAAACTGCAATTTCTGCTCACAGTCCGGCCACCACCAGACTGACGCGCCCAGCTACGACTACATCCCCACCGAAGACCTGGTGGCCCAGGCCAAACAGGCCCGCGAATGGGGGGCCAGCGACTTTGGTGTCGTCTCCAAGGGCTGGGGCATCCGCTCCGACAAGGAAAGTGAAAAACTGGAAGAGTATTTTAATGCCATGGATGACGGTAGCGACATTGGCCGCTGCGCCAGTCTGGGTGCCCTGACCAAAGATTCGGCATCCAAGCTCAAAGACATCGGCATGGAAAACTACCACCACAACCTCGAATGTGCTGAAAGCTATTTCGACGAAGTCTGTACCAGCCACAGCTACCAGGAAAATATCGACACCATCAATAATGCCCGTGAAGCTGGTCTGCGCGTTTGCGCTGGCGGCATCCTCGGCATGGGCGAGTCGCTGGATCAACGCATCGAGATGGCCGACACCCTGCGCAAGCTCAATGTCGAATCGGTGCCGCTAAATTTCCTCAGCCCGGTGATGGGCACACCCATGGGCAAACAGACACCGATGAAACCTTATGAAATCCTGCGCGCCATTGCCACCTACCGCTTCATGCTGCCCCAGGCTGAAATTCGCATCGCCGGTGGCCGTCAACACCTGGGCGACATGCAATCAATGATCTTCATGGCCGGTGCCTCCGGGGTCATGATTGGTGACTACCTCACCACCAAGGGTCGCAGCGTCAACGATGATATAAAGATGATCCAGGATCTGAAACTGGAAGTGCGCGGCAACACCCAGCAGCGCCGCGAACAACAAGCCGAACCGGCGACTGCCACCGCTTAGATTATTATCCCCCCACCCGCCGGGCGGGGGAATTTGGCTCAAAATCTCGTGCTCATGCCCAAGCTTCAAGCAGAACTCGTACGCCTTAAACAGGCACACCTCTACCGCAGTCGCCGCATCAGCGACAGCGCCACAGGTGTATGCGTTCACATTGACGGGCAAAAGCGGCTCTCTTTTTGCAGCAACGACTACCTCGGACTGGCCAACCACCCTGTGGTAGTCAAGGCCATGCAGGCCGGTGCTGCACGCTGGGGCGTCGGCAGCGGCGCATCACATCTGGTCAATGGTCACACCAGCGCCCATCACGCCCTGGAAGAAGAGCTTGCCGCCTTCACTGGCCGACCACGGGCACTATTATTTTCCACCGGCTACATGGCCAACATGGGCGTTATCGCCGCCCTGTGCGGTCGCGGTGATTATGTCTTCGAAGACCGGCTCAACCATGCCTCATTGCTGGACGGCGGCTTACTGTCGCAGGCACGCATGCAACGCTTTGCCCATGCTGATGCAAGCGCACTGGCAGAAAAACTGACCAAACAAGACAACAGCGAAAAACTCGTCGTCACAGATGGCGTATTCAGTATGGACGGTGACATTGCGCCACTGCCAGCGCTTGCTGCAACCAGCAAACAACACAACGCCTGGTTAATGGTAGACGATGCCCACGGCTTCGGTGTACTGGGTAAAAACGGTGGCGGATGTGTCGAACAGTTTGCTTTGGGCATTGATGACGTACCCATCTTAATTGGCACCCTGGGCAAAGCCTTTGGCACCTTTGGTGCCTTTGTCGCTGGTTCGGAAGAGCTGATTGAATACCTGATTCAAAAGGCACGCCCCTACATTTACACCACCGCCCTGCCAGCCGCAGTGGCCGAGGCCAGCCGCGCCAGCCTGACACTGTTACAAACAGAACACTGGCGGCGCGAAAAACTACAAGCGCTGATCAAACAATTCCGCCGGGGTGCAGCCGAGCTGGGGCTGGAATTAATGGCCTCAGAAACACCGATCCAGCCGTTACTGATTGGCGATAACCACAAGGCCATGAGCATGAGGCAAAAATTGCAGCAACAAGGCATTCTCATCAGCGCCATTCGCCCACCCACCGTGCCCGATGGCACCGCCCGGCTACGCGTCACTTTCTCAGCCGAACACACTGAAGATAATGTAAACCATCTGCTCGCCGCACTGGAGCAAAGCCTATGAGCCTGCTGCACACAGAAACATTCGGACAAGGCCCGGACTTAGTACTGGCACACGGCTGGGGACTGCACAGCGGCATCTGGCAATCTATCGTCGAGGCCTTGCAGGATCACTACCGCCTGACGCTCATCGACCTGCCCGGTCACGGTCACAGTCCCGTACCTGCGGGGGGCTTTGATCTCAACCGTCTGTCGCAACTAATGCTTGATGCAGCACCGGCAAATGCCATTTGGATCGGCTGGTCGCTGGGTGGCATGGCCGCGCTGAATGCCGCACTGCACTGGCCGCAACAGGTCAACAAAGTGGTGATGGTAGCGGCGCAACCACAGTTTGTGCAAAGCGATGACTGGCCGTATGCCACCCCAGCAGACAGTCTGGCTGCATTCAGCGACAACCTTGTACAAAACACTGAGCAAACCCTGAAGCGTTTTCTTGGTCTGCAAGTACGCGGCACAACCGATGAAAAACAACAGCTACGCGGCATTCGCGATCTGATTGAGCAACGGCCACTGCCGCAAACAGAAACGCTGCGACTGGGGCTGGAGATTCTCAAATCCACCAACCTGCGACCGCAATTAAATCAACTGCAAAGCCCAATACAATTTATCCTCGGCGAACGCGACATGCTGGTGCCCGTTGCCAGCGCCAAAAATATTCAACAAATCTTACCGCAAGCCAGAATTGACATCATAAAAGACGCTGGTCACACACCGTTTCTGTCACACAGCGAACAATTCCTGGCCCTGCTGGAAGATTTTATAAAGACATAAAATGCATCAAGACCCATACCAATTAGACAAACGCCTGATCCGCGAATCCTTCGACCGCGCCGCCGCCGGTTACGACGAAGTTGCCCTGCTGCAACAAGAGGTTGGCCAACGGCTGCTGGAACGGCTCGACCTGATCAAGCTGCAACCCAGGCGCATCGTCGACATCGGTGCTGGCACCGGCGAGCTTAGCAGCGCCCTGGGCAAACGCTACAAAGGTTGCGAAGTCATCAGCCTCGACCTGGCCCCCAACATGCTCAAACAGGCACGTAAACGTCAGGGCATGATGGACAAACTGTTTGGCAAACAGCGCTTCATCTGTGGCGATGCCGAACACCTGCCGCTGGCAGACAACAGCGTCGAGATGATCTTCTCCAATTTCGTTATTCAGTGGTGTTCTGATCTGGATTTAGCCTTCAGTGAATTTCAGCGCATACTCAAACCCGGTGGCCTGCTGCTATTCACCACCTTCGGCCCCGACACCCTGAAAGAGCTGCGCCAGGCCTGGCGTGCGGTTGATAATGACATCCACGTCAACAGTTTCATCGACATGCACGACATCGGCGATGCCCTGCTGCGCACCCAACTGGCCGACCCGGTAATGGACACTGAACACCTGACCCTGACCTACAAAGACGGCATGGCCGTCATGCGCGACCTCAAAGGCATGGGCGCCCACAACATCACCGCAGGAAGAAACCACGGCCTCACCGGCAAGCAAAAACTGAAACAAATGTTAGATGCCTACGAGCAGTTTCGAACCGATGATGGCCAATTACCCGCCACCTATGAAGTCGTCTATGGCCACGCCTGGGGAAATGACGCACCGGTTAAACAACTGAAAGATGATGACGGTGCTGTGCATATTCCGCTCTCGCAACTGCGCCGATAGTTTGATACAAACAGATTAGTGGATTACTTCAGCACCGGGTGATCAACCAGCAAGGCGACAATGATAGCCACCAGGATTAACGCAGTGCACTTCCAAAACAACACCGGGTCACGTTCCATTAATGGTGGTCGCGTCTTATTCAAAAAGGCCTTATTCGGCTGGCGTAAATCAAAAATAAACTCCGACAATTCCTCATAGCGTTTGAGAGGATCAGCCTGCACCGCCTTGCTGATTGCAACATCAACCCAGGCAGGGATCTCACGCTCATCATCGAGTACAGATTTATAACTTAGCCTTCTTTGTGCAGCCTTAGTGGTGCATTTTGCCACCTGTGCGCCATAGGGCAATCTGCCAGACAACATTTGATAGGCCATAACCCCCAAGGAAAACATGTCGGATCGAGCTGTTCCAGCTTCGCCAATAAAATACTCCGGTGCAGTGTAAGGTGCCGTGCCCAGCAGCTCCTGTCGTTCGATGGCGGATGAAATTTCCATCACTCCGGCGACCCGCGTTGCACCAAAATCGATGATCTTCACCGTACCTGAACGGTCAATCATAATGTTATTGGGTCTGAGATCCTGATGCAGCATCTCCTGCTTATGAAAGGCACGTAATCCCTTGGCGATCTGTTCAATAATGTCACGCACGGTTTCAAGATCAGGTTTGGGATTATCAATCATCCATTGAGCCAGGGTCTGGCCATCAATAAACTCGGTCACAACATATAAATAATTTCGTTTGCGGGTCTGTAAACAAGGCTTGAGCACATGGGCATTATTTATCCGTTTAGCGACCCACTCCTCCATCAGGAATCGCTCGAGATATGCCGTATCACCACGCAGATCCACAGAAGGTGTTTTAATAATCACCTGGGTATTTGTTTCCATATCCTTTGCTAGAAACACATGGCTGCGGCTACTGGCATGCACCTCGCGAATGATTTCGTAACCATCAAACTCCATCCGCGCATCCAAATCGGGGGGAAAAGGCAGTGCGGTTAAGTGCTGATAAATTTCATCTGCATTCTGGTTAGGAAGCTCATCAAGCCTGACAATCTGAATTGTTAAATTATCTGTACTGCCTTGTTCCAGAGCATTATTGATAATCAGTGCCGCCGCTTGATCCAGGTCATCGCTGTGGCTCTTAATCATGTCGATGATAAGTTTATCATCCGTAAATTCATACACACCATCGGTGGCCAAAACAAAAACATCACCCGCTTCCAGAGAGAAAGAGCAATAATCCAGCTCAAGCTGATCCTTCATCCCCAAGGCGCGTCTAAGGTAACTTTTATCCTGCGACACCCATAGCCGGTGATCTTCGGTTAATTGTTAGAGTGTGGTGTCATGTAAACGGTAAACCCGCGTATCGCCCACATGAAAAATATGTGCGGTATTGGATTTGATAACCAGGGTAGTAAAAGTACAGACATAGCCTTTGTCTGGTGAAAACCGATAGGGACTATTACGCGTTTGCAGATAAAGCCAGGAATTAGTCGCCTTTAGAACCCGTTGTACCGATGTCTTTACCGTCCACGATTCCGGAGTGCAATAATAATCTTCCAGAAACCCTTTAACAGCGACTTCGCTGGCATGCTGGCTGACTTCGCTGCTGCTTATCCCATCGGCCAGACCAACAGCAATACCCTTTGATGTAAGCAACGGTTCTTTCGGTATGCAGGCACCATGGAAATCCTGATTGATTTCTTTAACACCTTTATCAGACCCTTGGCCGATGGATATTCTTAATTGGTTTGACATAAACACCCGAATTCATAGCCTGCTGAGTTTTAAAATCAGAGGCACCCTAAAATGAACCCGGCCCCAATCTATTCAGACCAGGGCCGGGCACGCCTACATTCAGTCAGTTTATTTACTAATCTTACGAGCAGGACTGGTTTTTACATGCGTGTAATACAAAGGCAAGCCAACAAATACCAGACCACCGACCAGATTTCCTAAGACAGTTGGAATCTCATTCCAGATGAGGTAATCAGTCACCGTAAAACCACCGCCCATGATCATAGAAAACGGAAACAAAAACATATTGACGATTGAGTGTTCAAAGCCCATAAAGAAAAACAGCATAATTGGCATCCACATCGCCATTATCTTGCCTGTAGCCGATGTAGAGATCATTGCACCAACAACCCCCATGGACACCATCCAGTTACACAACATGCCGCGAATAAATATGGTCATCCAACCTGCAAAACCATGTTCCTGATAGCCCAGCGTTCTGGATTCACCAATGTGGCCAACCTTTTCAGCAACCGCACCACCATCAATGTTAAACCCATAGGTCAAAATAAAGGCCATGATAAAAGCCACCGTCAATGCTCCCCCCAGGTTACCAACAAATACCCAGCCCCAGTTACGCAGAATCCCGCCAATTGTCACCCCGGGTCTTTTATCAAGCCAGGCAAGTGGGACGAGAGTAAAAACCCCTGTTAGCAAATCAAACTTCATCAGGTACAACATGATAAAGCCAACAGGAAAGAGGACAGCCCCCAAAAGAGGAGAGCCTGTTTTGAGCGCAACCGTAATCGCAAACATGGCCGCCAGCGCAAGCACAGCACCGGCCATAAATGCACGAATGACCGTATCCTTCGTTGACATGTAAACTTTGGACTCACCCGCGTCCACCATCTTTGTAACGAACTCTGAAGGTTCTAAATAAGACATCTTCTTCCTCTCTTGCGAAATATAAACTGCTAATTAGCCAAAAATCATTTGCCACATAAATACATCTACAGTGCAGTACTGCATATACCAGGCCAAACAACCAAAAAAACCATATCTACATGTTTTTTAAAGACTATTAAGAAAGAAAAGAAATTATAAAAAACTAAACCGCAACGCTACGCACTGAAACCGGGCTTGTAATAAGGCTTTGTGTTTCATCTGGGTGCACATCCATATTCCAGCGCATACAAACAAGAAAATGAGCAATAAGCCTACCCATTTTCTTGCCTGTTTTTTTCAAAAAATGGAGTTACACCCTCCTCATAAAATTACGAGCAAGTTAATTCATCAGCCATAGATTTGGCCAGTACAGCCGTTTGATTCACTACTGTGCCACTTAAAGCAAAGCCTCGCGGTTGATCATTGCTATCGACATAAAGCGCCTTGACGGCATTCTCTGTTTTTTCAATCCGCCACTCACCCGCAACACCGGGGGCAGGCGGCAAAACAGAAACAGGGTAGGCTGGTGTTTTCAAGGTCACTGGCATGGCTGGATATTCAACCACCGTTGGTTGACCTGCCAATGTCCTGGCCAAGGCACGAGCACCAATCATCAGCGGCATCACAAAGGGCAACACCGCCCCCTTCACTTCGGCACAGTCACCCAGGGCGTAGATACCCCGTGCCGATGTTTGCAGATAGGCATCAACCACGATGCCTCGATTAACGCTCAAGCCGGCCTCACCTGCCAACTGAGTGCGTGAACGCAATCCAATTGCCGACAACACCACATCGGTGCTGATTTTAAACCCACTCTGTAATAGCAGTTCAAAACCATCATCCTGGCGGCTCACCCGCACCACCTCATCCTGGCTATGCCACTCAACCCCCCAGCGTTGCAGGGCCATGTTTAATTCACGCCCGATCTCTTCAGGTATCAAATGGCTTAGTGGCTGCGGGTTGCGATCAATCACACTGATCTGATATCCGGCGTTACTGAGATCATTGGCAAACTCGCAACCGATCAAACCACCACCGATAATGGCAATCCGTTCTTTGCCGTCGATCTGCTGACGAAAATGATCATAATCAGCCAGATCATTCACCGACAGAATCGAGCTATCGTCAGCCTCAATATTAGGGCGCAACGGGTCCGCCCCCACGGCCAACACCAGTTTGCTGTAACCCAACACCTCATCGTTGACGGTCAGTGTGTGGGCCTCGCTGTCGATAACAGTGACCCGGGCAAAGGTTAAGATCTCAGCATCCAGTTGCAAGGCCATCTTCTCCGCATCAGCAGTCACCAAGTCCTGTGCAGTCTTACCTTTGGTCAAGGCGTTAGACAGCATCGGCTTGGCGTAGGCGCTGCCATCGTCATGACTGATGATGAGCAATGGCGTTTGCTTGTCCAGCTTACGCAGCTCGCGCGCCAGGGAATACCCCGCCAAACCACTACCCACAATGACGATAGGCAACATGACCTAGACCTCCACCATTTCAAAGTCTTCCTTGGCCACACCGCAATCAGGGCAGGCCCAATCTTCCGGAATATCTTGCCAACGCGTTCCAGCAGCGATACCTTCGGCTGGCAAACCCTCAGCTTCGTCATAGACAAACCCACAGACAACACATATCCACTTTTTCATGTTCTTCTCCTTCAATAGTTAAAACGAATTAAGCCTTAAAATTATTCAACGTATCCTGATAATGGTTGGCATGGCGCTCTTCCACCTTGGCCAGCGCAGCAAAACGTTTGGCTGCTTTTTCCAATACAGCGGTAAACATCTCGGCATGTTCTTTTGACTCAGCAATTTGCTCATCCATCTCTGCCACTGCCGCGTGATTCTTCTCTTCCAGCGCCGTGTGACGAAAGGCCGGGTACATTTCGCTGTACTCATGGGTTTCACCTTCAATGGCCAGTTCCAGCATCCGTTCAACCGTCAGGCTGTCTTTGGGATAAAGCAGATCAAGATGACCAAAGGCGTGGGCAGTTTCCTGCTCGGCAGTATTTTCAAACACTTCGGCCACATCAACCGCACCCAGCTCACGGGCACGACGGGCGAAAAAAAGGTATTTGCGGTTTGCCATAGACTCACCAGCAAACGCTGCTTCAAGGTTTTGAATTGTTGCTGATCCGTTTTCAGTTGCTGACATAATGTTTCTCCTGTTGGTTGGTTTGTTGTCTCACTGTGGAAACAGAATAGCCTTCGTGATAAATTCAATCCAATTGATAATATTTTAAATATTAATCGTAAAAATCGATTTATGTATCTACCATCCATACGCCAACTGCAATACCTCATCGCCGTGGTGGAACTGCGCCATTTTGGCCAGGCGGCCGAACGCTGCTTTGTCACCCAGTCCACCCTTAGCAGCGCCATTCAAGAACTGGAAACCCTGCTCGGCGCACAACTGCTGGAGCGCACCAAACGCAAGGTCATGCCCACAGATCTGGGCCTGGAGATGGCCGAAAGGGCACGCCAGGTACTGCAACTGTCCGCCGAAATGGTAGAACTGGCACAACAGGAAAAGGCACCGCTAAGCGGCAAACTCAAGCTCGGCGTCATTCCCACCATCGGCCCCTTCCTGCTGCCACAGGTGCTGCCCAGCATTCGCAAGTCATATCCCAGGCTTGAGCTATACTTGATCGAAGACCAGACCGCCCGCCTGATCGAACGACT
Organism: Gammaproteobacteria bacterium; assembly: GCA_024277755.1. GTDB lineage: Bacteria > Pseudomonadota > Gammaproteobacteria > Tenderiales > Tenderiaceae > Tenderia. The sequence continues at coordinate 50,352 of JAJRUN010000126.1, forward strand.
CAACAGCGGTGAAATCGACGCCGCCATTCTCGCCCTGCCCTTTGAACTGGGACAGCTGCAATCAGCTACATTCTGGAAAGAATCATTCTGGGTTGCCTTGCCCAAAGGCCACCCCTTGAGTGAAGGTGGCGCGATCGGCTCGGTAAAGCTGCCCAGCGATGAACTACTGATGCTCGAAGAAGGCCACTGCATGCGCGACCACGCCCTCTCCGCCTGTCACCTGTCTAACCTGCAACACAGCGCCACCTTTCAGGGCACCAGTCTTTACACCCTGATCGAGATGGTCGCTGGCGGCCAGGGCATCACCTTCCTGCCAGCAATGGCCGTCGATTCCGGCATGGCCAAACGCCGCAACATCAGCCTGCGACCACTGGCAGAAAAAGGCCCGCACCGCGAGATCGGCCTGGCCTGGCGCGCCACCTATCACCGCAAACATGATCTACAATTGTTAATGGAATACATGACCGAGGTACTGGAAAAAAAGGCCAGCAAAAAATGAGTGTTTGTTACTCTATCCAATCCACCAAACAAAGGCGCAACAACCCATGAATCAAGGTTACTTCATCACCGGCACCGACACCGACGTCGGCAAAACCTGGATCAGCCTCGGCATTGTCGAAGCCTTAAAACAACAAGGCAAAAAGGTCGGCGTGATGAAGCCCATCTCCGCCGGTTGTGAAAAAACAGCCAACGGCCTGCACAATGAAGATGCAATACTGCTACAAAAACACAGCAACATTGAACAGGATTATGACCAGATCAACCCCTACGCCTTCGAACCCGCCATCGCTCCGCATATTGCCGCCGCCGATGCCGGCGTTCGCATCGACATCGAAACCCTGCACCAGCAACTGCACACAATAAAACAACACAGCGACAGCGTGGTGGTGGAAGGCGCCGGTGGCTGGCTGGTACCGCTGAACGATTTTCAAACCATGGCCGACATGGCCAAACGATTTGAGTTACCGGTAATTCTGGTGGTCGGCATGCGCCTGGGTTGTTTGAGCCACGCCCTCCTCAGTGTTGAAGCAATACGCGCCAGCGGCCTGCCACTGGTCGGCTGGATTGCCAATCAGGTGTCAACTGAAATGAACTGCCTGGATGAAAACATTAAAACACTGCAACAAATGATTGACGCACCCATGCTCGGACAGATCCCCCACCTTGAATGGCTGGACGCCATCACCATCGCCGCCAAGATCAAGCTGCCAGCCGAACGCAACAGCCTCAGACCTGACTGGGCGGTTTAAGCCACTCTCTAAAGATTATCAGTCCCTTCCAGAAGAAAAAACATAAACACCTCCCTGCCTTCACCCGCATCAAATAAGTCACACCTTATTCGTGGTAATATTCGCGCCGTAGGCAATAACAATCTCTGGGGCAGTATCGTGGTTACAACTGTCAGACTCATCTTCATTTCACTCGTCTCAATATTTTTGCTATCCGGCTGTGGTGGCAACAGCAATGCAAACTTTGAAGACCCCAACCTGGAAGCCTGTGTTAATAAAGCGGTTAGTAATAGCGAGGTTGCTGAGGCGCAAGAGTTAACTGAACTCAATTGTTGGGGCAAACAAATCACCTCTATAAAGGGGCTGGAAAAACTGACCAACCTAACCAATCTCCAACTAGGCAATAACAACATCAGTGACATCAGTGCATTATCAGGACTAAGTGACCTAACACACTTATACCTAAGTTGGAATAACATCAATGACATCAGAGCACTATCAAAACTATCTGGCTTAACAAACCTCCAACTAAACGGCAACAAGCTCACCGACCTCAGTGCGCTGGCAGGACTGACAAACCTGTCGTCGCTCACTCTGTACGGCAACAATCTCACTGACATCAGCACACTGGCAGAACTGACCAACCTGTCGTCGCTTGACCTGGGCTACAACAATCTCACTGACATCAGCACACTGGCAGGACTGAACAACCTGTCCTCGCTCAACCTGAGCAACAACAAGCTCTCTGACATCAGCACACTAACAGAACTGACCAACCTGTCGTGGCTCAACTTGCGTAACAACGATCTCACTGACATCACAGCCTTGGCAGAGCAGGAAATTTAAGACATATCGACCTAAGCAACAACAAGCTCACTGATATCGTTTTTTTAGCCGAGCTAGGGGATTTAGGCTCTCTCTATCTAGACAACAATAACCTCAGCGATATCACTGCTCTGGTCGGGCTGACGAATCTGAGAGGACTCTATTTAAGCAATAACAATCTAACTGACATAAGCGCATTAGCGGGGCTTACTAACCTGACTGGACTCAATCTTGATAGCAACGGTCTCACCGATATCAGCACTCTAACAGGGCTAACCAACCTGTGGTGGCTCAGTTTGACCAACAACGATCTCTCTGACATCAGTGCACTGGCTGAGCTAGTCAACTTGGAATATCTCTATATAGATTACAACAACATAACTGACTTTAGCCCTCTTGATGATCTAACCAGCCTGAAAGTAATCGAAAAATAACAACACAATCTCAAATTTGGCAGGGCGATTTAATCGCCCTGGTTTCATCCCTAATCAACCATAGACCACCCACAATTTCCGCCAATCAGCAGCGCTAATAACCAATTAAACCCACGGGTAAATAATTTCTTTTCCGAGCCGATACTTAGGTATAGTTTTGTCGCTGCAGTTACGACAGGGATGTTGGCGACACATGGATGACCAACGATCGTTCATGATCATTTTTAGGGATTAATTTCTTGGGAGATACAACGTTGGAATTTTGCAGCAAAAAACTCGTGTTAGCCACCTTTGTCGGCCTCGCCCTGACAGGGTGTTTTGAAGATAAGGTTGAGCTGATCGGCCCGGCGGCAAGCCAGGCCAGCAGTTCGTCCTCCAGCTCTAGCACCAGCAATAACAAACCCGGCGCCAATGCCGGGGCTGATCAAACCGTTGATGAATTCAACACTGTCACCCTTGATGGCTCTGAAAGCACGGACAGCGATGGCAGCATTGCCTCTTACCGCTGGAATCAGGTGAGCAATGGCGCACCGGCCGTTACGCTGGCGAATGCAGAGACGGTTCAGGCTTCTTTCACTGCGCCGGATGTGTCTGTGGATACAAAGTTTGAATTCAGTCTGATCATTATTGACGATGACAACAGTTCCGGGATAGACAATGTAATCATTAATGTCACCGCCACTCCCGTTGCCGTGACCAATTTACCCCCTGTCTTTGATGGTGTTCCCGAAGTCGGCAAACAGCTGACATTAACCCTGAATGCACAAGACCCTATTGGTGATGCCAGCTGGTCAATCATCAGCCAACCCGGTGGGTCAGACATTACGCTGAGCACGTCGAGCGATCAGAAAACCCTGACCTTTACGCCAACAGTGGCGGGAGATTACCAATTGCTGGTGGAGTCCAGCACTACGTCCTCCAGCCAGGCCATTAACTTTGCGGTTGCCGCCGCAACTCCAAGCTTTAACAGCGATCAAATCAATGCCTTAAGTGGCAGTTCAACCACCGCGCTGGGCACAATTCAAAATCAGGTTTGGGTCAGTTCGACCAGTCTGACTGAGGCGCAAATAACCGCCTTGGTGTCTGATATGACCGGTTTTACCATCATAGATTTTGACGAAAGTGCAGGCCTATTAATTGAATTTGACGCAACCAATACCAGCATTCCAGAGCTGCTGGCGCAACTGGAAATGACAGCGGGAATCGATAGTGTGGAACCCCGTATTTTTGAAGGACTGGGAACGGGTAAAGATGAGGCCATTACACCCAATGACGGCAGTGCATTTGATGATTTGGGTGATAACTGGCATTTGGAACAACTTAAACTCACTGATGCCTGGGAATTCACCACGGGTAACAGTGCTGTGTTGGTGGGGGTTTCTGATGGCGGTTTTGATAGCCGCCACGATGAGTTGGGCGGCCGGGTGTTGTTGCAATATACCGACGACCTGTCTGCTCACGGCAACGCCATTGCTGCTACCATCGGTGGCAACACGAATAATGGTGTGGGCATCAGCGCCATCAACTGGGTGTCACCCCTGGTGCTGGCTGACAATCAGCTCAGCAGTGTCGCCGCGCTGTTGAATGTGAACAACCTGAAGGTCGTCAATGGCGGCTGGGCCATCCCCGGCTATATTGATGAGTCGTTTTCTATTTTCAGTGCCAGTTCGGTGATGGCGCGTTACGAACAGACCCTAACCCTGACCCGCCCTTATCGCCAGTTGGCCAAAACCCATCCACAGCAGTTATTGGTCTGGTCGGCAGGCAATGGCGTCAACAACGGCAGCAGCAATGTCACTGGTGTCTACGGTGTGGATGGCCGCCTGCACAGCCCGGCGCTGCATTATGACGACAACGGTTTTTTCAATCCCATGGACAACGTCATTTTTGTTGGCGCAATGACCAGTGATAGTCGCTTGAAGCATTACAGCAACTATGGCAAGGCGGTGGATATTGTCGCGCCGAGTGGCTACAAGGCCGCCGCGCTGGAAGGTGGCTATTTCAGCGCCAACAGCTACGGCAGCAATGAGGCCAGCGGCACCGGCTTTGATGGCACATCGTCTGCGGCGGCCGCAGTATCAGGCGTTGCCTCTTTGATCTATTCTCTCTATCCCTCATTCACCGGTCAGGAGGTAAAAGAGATCCTGATCAACAGTGCCAGTGAAACCGTCAGCGAACGTTATATTGGCCCGGGCGATGCAGGCACCGACAACGCCAATATCAAAGCCCTGCCACGCGCCATTCCGGTTCTGGATGCAGCCGCTGCCTTGACCATGGCCAAGAGCATTGTCGACAGCAAGGTTGCTGTGGCTGATTACACCCTCCCCAATCCATTGACGGCTCAGGCACGCATCCAGTTCAAATCACTCGATGCCGATAGCACCGTGACTGCGATCAACTGGTCTTTGCAGTCATCAGCCAACGGGGTGAATGGTTGGACAACGGTTACTGCCATGAATGTCAACGGTGATCTGGCCGAACCAACACTGGATACCAGCAGACCGTATCACCGGCTGACGGCCACTGTCACCCTGACAAACACGGCGGATTCGTCCACCAGTCAGGCCAGCAAAACCTATGACTTTTCCTATTCCACCATCAAGGCCACTCTTAAAGATACGGTCACCCTAGCGGCCCTAAGCGGTGTGACAATCACCCCCGAAGGTCTGAATGGGCAAACATTTACCAGCACCGCAACCTCGAACGCTAATGGCGAGATTACTCTCTACGTCAACCAGGGTGCTTATAAGCTGTTAAGCACACTGACAGACTATCAGGACGGGGCCATCAGTTTCACGGCTGATGGCGAAACCGATCAAAGCTTTGATTTCTACATGGCCAGTGCTGATCTGGTTCCGACGGATGGTGTGGGCGGCGTCAGCTCGTTGAGCGGTTATATCTTTGATCTGAATGGTGACCCGGTGGCAGAGGCCGTGGTTCGAATCTCTGGCGGTGCCAGCACCAACGGCTTTTTCGCCTCGGTGATTACCGGCAGTGACGGCCGTTTTGGCTTCTCCAACATATCGCGCAAGGATGCCAGCGGCAACGCCATTCAATCGTTTACCGTTCAGGCAACTGCTGAGAACTTTTTCAGTTCAACCAAAGAGGGCTTTGTTTTATTGTCGGGCAAAGATCACACCGAGGTCATCCCGCTGGTGGATCAAAGTCAGTTCGGTGAGACGCTGTTTGCAGATGACTTTGAGTCTGGCATCAACGATTGGCTGGCCGATGGCTTCTGGCATCAGGAGACACTCGACGGCAGCATCGCCAACACACTGGTAGATGGTGGCTTCACTTCGCTGGCACCCGATGAAGCCGGCCCGCAAGCACTGCTGCCGTTTGCCACCAGTGGTGACATGGCCTGGTGGTATGGTCAGGCCGACACCGGTTCCTTCATCGGCACGCAAAGCGCTAATGATTCGCAGCAAAGCGGTGGACGTTCCGAAGAAGATAATAGCGGCCAGCTATCCACCCCGAGCATTGATCTGACCAATGCCATATCGCCAGTGCTGTTGTTCAATACTTGGTGGGAGGTAGAGTCGGTCAACCCCAATGCATCGGGTTTCGATATTCTTGAAATATTGATCAGTACCAACGATGGCAGCACCTATACCTCGATCAAACGCTTGAATCCGTTTGTCGATCCTAACGACTCGGATCGTAATCACAAGCCCTTCTCATCCGGCGGTTTTTTCCGCAAGCCAGTCTGGGTTATCGAAGAAATGGATCTCAGTGATTACGTTGGCAAGACCATTAGGATTCAATTCAAGTTTGATACCCGGGATGCTCTGTACAACGGTTTTCGCGGCTGGATCATCGATGATTTACGTGTGATTGATGTGACTTCAATCACCACAGGGTCAGGGGCAAGCTCAGGATCTGGCCTGGGTTCAGACTCAGGGGCAGCCTTGAACATAGGCATAAAAACTTCGGCACCGCTGGAACAAACAGTGCCGCAAGGTTACTTCAGTGGTTTGAGTGAGTCATTTCTGGACGCACACAAACGCCCTAAAGAATCTAAGGAGCTACCGCCAGCCAGCCGTTAAAAAGCTGCATTTCAAGCAAAAAAACAGAGGCCTCTGATAATTCAGGGGCCTTTTTTTATAAGCAAAAAAGGACTGACTCAAGCCCTCCTTGTTTCCATGTGCATCAACCACAGGCCACTGGCGATAATCACCACCGCCCCTACGGCTGTCCACAGATCTACTATATCGCTAAAGATAAAATAACCCAGCAATACCCCCCACAACATCTGCACATAATGAATCGAAGCGGCGGTTGCAGTGCGGGCATAGGCAAAGGCACGCGCCAGACTAATGGCACCAAAGGCCGACACCCCACCCATAAAGATAAGATAAACCAAGTCTTGCAGGCGCGGCGCTTGCAAGTCTGCGAAAAAAAACAACAACAAAATCGAGATAATGACCAGGTGTGGATAAAAAGCCCACGACAATAGAGTGTGCTGACTGTCACGCATGTAGCGGGCAGTGATATTGACCAGCGAAAAAAACAGCGCCGAAATCAACGCCGCCAATGAGGCAAGCTCAAAAGGAATCAAACCCGGCCGCAGAATAATCAACACCCCGGCAAAACCGATCAAGATGCATAACACATGCTTCAAGCTGAGTTTGTCTTTCAACAGCGGAATCGCCAGTAAGGCAGAAAACATCGGCGCAACAAACACAATCGCATAGGCCTTGGCCAAGGGCAAATGACTAAAGGCGTAAACGATCAACGATAGCTGCACAAATACCAGCACACCACGCAAAAGATGCAGTTTGATGCGTTTATCTTTCAGGGTATTTTTAATGCCACCCAGCCAGGGCGACAACAGCAACAACAGCAACAAACCAAACACTGAGTTATATAACACCAGCGAATAGGTCGAATAGTAACTACTCAGGTACTTGATAGTGGCATCGCCAAAGGAGAGCAGGCTAAAACCTAGCAGCGCCAGCAAGATACCTTTGGCCGCACCGTCTTTGATTGAATCCATGTAGAGAAAGCGCCCATGACTATTGTTATAGGCGCATTCTCTCACACAACAACGAAGCAGCCGAAGCTGGACTTAATCAAGCATGGTGAAACATGTTGTCATGCAACAAAATCTCTTTGACATGCCGGCTGCACAACACCGGCAAAAATGATTTGATCCGGCTGCCTGTTTTAAGCTTGCTTAGCTCGCCTTCATAAATAACACGCACCTGCTGTTCATCCACATGATATTGCACGGCGATTGACTCAATAACACTGCCATGAATATCCGCTTCCTTGCCTGCCACTTGTTCAGTTCTCATGGTTTTCACCCTCTTGATCTGCCCAACAGTCAAAGCAATGCGCACCCTCCAATAACACTGCTACCTCTTTCGTATACAGAAGCTACCACTCATACATGACAGGGTTATTTCAGTTTTATTACATATAACCCAGTCTATTAATAGGTTATTACTGGAAAACAGACGTTTGAAGCAAACCGGTTTGAAACACAAGACTTGATTGCTGGACAGTCTTTTACTCTGCAAAAATACCAAGGCAAGGAATTCCGGCCTACCCAGCCGCAGCTAAATTCGTTCATCACACGCTACTCGGCCAACAACTGCCTCACCCCCCCGACCAGATCCTGCGCGGAGGCATTAATCCTGAAAAACGTTCTGATACGTCCCTGCTGGTCAATCAGATAAATAATGGCGTTGTGGGCAATGCTGTAATTACCCTCGTCATCGAATTCTTCTTTTTTAAATTTTGTGCCGTATTTTTTAGCCACCTTGGTGATTTCATCAACACTCCCCGTCAGGGCAATAAAGCCTGGGTTGAAATATTCGACATAGGTACGCAGGCGGTCGGCATGGTCACGTTCCGGATCAAGGGTAATAAACAGCACCTGTAGTTTATCTGCGTCATTCCCCAGTTTTTTGACCACACGCTTCATGTTAAACATGGTGGAGGGACAGATATCAGGGCAATGGGTATAACCAAAGTTAAGCAGCACCACCTTGCCAGCAAAGTCTGACAAATTCAGGGGGAAGCCGTTGTGGTCGCTAAGAGAAAAATCGCCTCCCCAATCGTCATAAATCTTGAGTGGTTTCTGTTGCTGCACGGGTTCGGCCATGCTGCTTGCAAAGCTAAACAGACAAAGCACGAGCATCACCAGAGCAGGCAGATTCTTATAGCGTTTATTCACTTTATTATCACTTTCCCAACGATGGTTTTATTCTAATATTTCAAACTAAAATAACTCTTGGATTCAACCAATAAGTGCATAGTCTGGATAGATAGAGAAAGCGATACCGGAAAGAATCAAAGTGTTTGCTGACAGCCTGAAGCAGTCCTGCCAATAAACCAGGACGGCGCTGGCTAGCTACTGGCGATCGTCCTTTTTTTCTGTCATCTGTAACAACATGCCTTCCATTCTCTCCAAGCGCTTCTCCATCTCGGCGGTGTGTTCTTTGATCCAATGCACTTCACCGGCTTCACCCTTACCTTCTTCGCGATTATATTTTTCATGCTCCTGCTGCATCACATCCAGCACCACACCAATCATCATATTCAAAAAAACAAACGCGGTCAGAAAGATAAAGGTGAGATAAAAAGCCCAACTATACGGATAGACCTCCATGGTCTCATACATGACGTCGGTCCAATCCTCAAAGGTGGCAACGCGAAACAGGGTCAACATGGAGATGGTGATATCCCCCCACAACACCGGATTGATCTTTTCAAACCAAAAACTACCGACAGCGCCGTAGATGTAAAAGATGATAAACATCAATACCACCACATAACCGATACGCGGAATGGCCTTGACCAAGGCGTCCATCAGGATGCGCAATTCAGGCACCATGGAAACCAGACGCAAGACCCTGAATATGCGCAACAACCGCGCCAGCAGGACCATTTCACTTTCTTCGATCGGAATCAGACTGGCGGTGACAATGAGAAAGTCGAAAATATTCCAGCCCTTCTTGAAAAAATCCCTGAATTTTTCTTCCGCGGCCATGCGGATCAGCAATTCAACCAGAAAAAACACCGTGACAGCAACATCAAAAAATGTCAGCACATTAATCCAGGCGGGACTAATGTCGTAGGTGGTCGCGCCAATCATCATCGCCGAAAAAATAATGATGGCCATGACAGTCATTTCAAAAATTTTATTACTGCGGATAGCGAGAAAGCGTGCCTTCAGGTCCATCGTTTCCACACTCATGTATTTAAACTCCGTTATGGTGACTGTAAACTATTCAGCACCCTTAAAAAACCTCTGTGACTGTTCAGATTGCTCCTGAGATTCGCCAGTTCACCAACAGCAGGTGCTTGAGGCGAGGCGAAAAATGTGAGGTTACAAGTGTAAATGATCATTTTTCTAGTACCCCTTGAGGGTAAACGCAGCAATGGCGAATTTCAGGGGTAAGCTGAATAGTTACCTGTGACTCAACAAAAAACCGGACGCAGGGCCCGGTTCGTTTGCGAAAAGCTTAACCTTATTTAGTTTAGCTGGCCATCGCCTTTTTCAGTTTCTTGATGGCATTGGCTTCCAGCTGCCGAATACGCTCGGCTGAAACGCCGTATTGATCCGCCAACTCGTGCAGGGTTGCCTTTTTATCCACCAACCAGCGGCTGTGCAGAATATCGAGACTACGGGCATCCAGCTGCGATAAAGCATCACGTAGCTGTTGCTGATTCTGTGCCTGCCACTGGCTATCTTCCAGCTCTTTGGCAGGATCTGGACGATGATCACTCAAATAAGCCGCCGGTGTAACAGCTGCCTCATCATCACTATCATTGGTGTATGGATCAAATGCAGCATCGCGGGAATTGAGACGGGTTTCCATCTCGCGCACATTGTCTGTGGTAACCCCCAGGTCATTGGCGATGCTGGAAATCTCGTCCTCATTCATCAAGCCAAGACGGGCGCGGGCCTTACGCAGATTAAAAAACAGTTTGCGCTGTGCCTTGGTAGTGGCAACTTTGACAATGCGCCAGTTACGCAACACATATTCATGAATCTCGGCCTTGATCCAGTGCACGGCAAAAGAGACCAGACGCACATTCATGTCAGGATTAAAACGCTTAACAGCCTTCATCAAACCGATACTGCCTTCCTGGATCAGGTCGGCCTCGGGCAAACCATAGCCACGGTAGCCACGGGCAATATAGGCAACAAAACGCAGGTTGGACAACACCAGGCGACGTGCAGCCTCCAAGTCATTTTCATCACGTAAACGAATGGCCAGTTCTCGCTCTTCCTCGGCACTCAGTACATGAATGCGCGCAGCAGCGCCCAGATAGGCCTCAATGCTGTGGGTTGGAAGGGCCAGAGCCAAATCCAAGCTTTTACTCATATCTGCATTTACCTCTTTGTCAGTTTCCAGCGTTTATGTGTAGACCTTGTGGCGGGCTTGTTTTAACCCCGGCCTGTCAGTCGCACTTCAAATTCCTGCTAAATATTCTAGCAGTCATACCCTGTGAGTGCCAATCCGAACAAAAGTTCCCACAACAAATAAAATAAAATCAATAAGTTAAGAAGGTTCTATAGCACGCAGATGCCGCCCCGTGGCCAGCCAGGCACCCAATAAACCAAACAATGGTCCCAAGACCAATAATAATAGAGTGGTCTTGGTGTCAACCAGACCAAGGGAAAAATCACTGCCATAAAGTTCGGCCAATTGCCGCACCGGCTGATCCAGATTCACCAACAGCACATTCACCAGCAACCAGGCCAGCAGGCCACCGAACAGACCAAACCACATACCATTATATAAGAATGGCCTGCGAACAAAGGCATCACTACCGCCAATAAGCTTAATCACCTCAATCTCGTCATGACGACTCTGAATCGCCAGGCGAATGGTATTGCCAATAACAAACAACACTGCCAGGGCCAACAAGCCACCCAACAACAGCACAGCCCGTTCAGCCAGACGGATTAAGCCATGCAGGCGCTGCAACCATTCCAGATCCAGCTGAGCCAGATCCACTTCAGGTAGCTGAGACAGACGCTGCCGCAATGTCTCCACAGCAGCAGGCGTCTGAAACGCCAGCGCCGGGCTGACCAGCATCACCCCGGGCAACGGATTCTGATCCAGAAACGCCAAGGCATCCCCCAGGCCTGATGTTTGTTTAAATTCCTCCAGCGCTTGCTCCGGACTGATATATTCGAGGCTGCCGATCTCGGGCCAGCTATTTAATTCTGTCGTCAAGCCACCCAGCGCCTGAGCTGGCAGTTTGACCTTCAAAAACAGCGACACTTGAGCTGACTCCTGCCAACTCGCACCCAAATTATCAACCTTATTGAGAAAGACATGCAGAGTTGCAGGCAAGGCCAGCGCAATACCAATCACCATAGTGGTCATCAGATTACCGCTTAATGAACGTCCCAGCTGCGCCAGGGTGGTGGTGAGCACATGAAAGTGCAAGGCAAAATAATTCCGAAGACGCTGCTTCAGCCCCGTACGACTGCGCTGTGCAGCAGGTCTTGACGGGGGTTGAACCTGTTTAAGTGCCACCGAGTCCCCCTTGGTCAGCAAGCAGACGCCCCTTGCTCAATACCATGATGCGTTTATCCATCGCACCAATCAGCTCCAGATCATGCGAAGCAATCAGCACCGTCACCCCCACCTGATTAAACTGTTCAAACAGCAGCATGATCTCGCGCGACAAAGCAGGATCAAGGTTACCGGTGGGTTCATCAGCAATCAGCACCTTGGGACGATTCACCACCGCCCGGGCAATGCCAACCCTTTGCCGCTCGCCACCAGACAGATAAACCGGAAAGTCATTTTCCCGTTGCAGCAACCCCACCTTGTCCAGCGCCGCCCTGACTCGTCGCCCGGCTTCGCGTGGATGATGCAGCCCTGAAACCAGCAGAGGCAAGGCAACGTTATCAAAAACAGTACGATCATTGAGCAGTTTGCTATCTTGAAAAATGACACCTATGTCACGCCGCAAAGCCGGAATCTTGCGCCGTTTCACCTGTGCCAGCGGCCTTTCATCAATAGTAACGCTACCGGCACTGGGACGTTCGATCAGGGGGATCATCTTCAACAAGGTGCTTTTACCGGCGCCGGAGTGGCCGGTGAGAAAGGCCATCTCAGCCTTTGCAATATGCAAGCTAACATCCTTCAAGGCTTCAAAGCCGTTGGAATAACGTTTGCTGACATTACTGAACTGGATCATGCCTGTTTGATTAACCTAGAATTCCCAGTTGGGTGGAGTCAAATATGGCTCACCCAAAAGGTGAAGCAGTGAGTCGACATCAATTGCTTTTATTTCAGTCACCTAGTATCAGAATGAAGCAATCAACTGAGGAACCCAAGTTTAAATCTCGCACACCATTATCAAATATAAATGAGAGCCTGAATGCAACGCAGTGCCAAAAGGGGGGGCCAAATAACACTACATTCCATTCAGACTACACAACCTTGAGGGGCTTATTACCCCTCGACACTCTCTGGCTTAACCAGCAGCGCATCAATAAACTCTTCGGCATTGAAATCACGCAGATCATCGATGCCTTCACCAATGCCAATCAGGCGAATCGGCAGTCCAAGCTTTTTGGCAATGGCAAACACCACGCCGCCCTTGGCTGTACCATCAAGTTTGGTCAGCACAAGCCCGGACACATTCACCGCCTTGTGGAACTGCTCGGCCTGAATAACCGCATTCTGACCAATACCACCATCAAGCACCAGCATTACCTCGTGCGGTGTATTTTCATCCAGCTTGCCCATCACCCGTTTAACCTTCTTCAGCTCTTCCATCAGGTTGGCCTGAGTATGCAGACGCCCGGCAGTATCAACAATCAGAATATCGACTTTACGCGCCTTGGCCGCCTGCACGGCATCGTAAGCCACTGAAGCGGGATCAGAGCTGCGTTGCTGCGCGACAACCGGGATGTTATTACGCTCACCCCAAATTTGTAACTGCTCTACCGCAGCAGCACGAAAGGTATCTCCCGCCGCCAGCATCACCGATTTTCCCTGGCGCTGAAAACGTTTGGCCAGTTTACCGATGGTAGTGGTCTTGCCTGCACCATTGATGCCAACCATCAGAATCACATACGGTTCAGACTGATTTTCGATCACCAGCGGCTGGCTCACAGGGGTCAGAATTTCGAGCATATTTTCGCGCAGAGCGGCAAACAAGGCATCAACATCACCCAGCTGTTTGCGTTTCATCCGCCCTGTAAGGTCGTCAATGATCTCCATGGTGGCTTCAACACCCACATCG